>JALGTV010000251.1 GCA_029821215.1 Candidatus Zipacnadia bacterium
GTAGGTACCCAGCAAGAAGCGCGAGCGGGTGGTTATATGCCAGCGCTTTCCCTGCAGCGGCCCCCCGCGAATGCGCATCGTGACGCCGCGAAAAAGCCACTTGAGTGGTTTTCTCGCTGATCGAAACCTGTGTTTGAGGAAGCCGAATTTACCCACTATTTGAAACACTCTACTCGCTTGCTTCTGGCCTGAGCACAGTTGATTTTGGAGATTAGGCTGGCGGCGCCGCGGCAATGGCAATCCCTTCCAGTTGCACCGTGTCCCAATCTGGAGCGCCCATTATCTGGATTTGGTGCCACCCATCCTTGCCCACGGCAACGCTTATCTTGTCCATAGCTTCTACCCGTTGCTGGTCAATTTGTACCACCAAATGTAGCTGAGCATCATCCGGCTGGCAAACAGCGGTTACTTGCCAGACACCAGCCGGCAGAAAAACCGGCAGTACTGCCACATCCTGGGGCCCTACCATGACCTCCCGCCGAGCGAGTGCACCTTCGTTGGGCATCTGGTTCAGGTGACTGTTAGGTAGGTGCACCGCCCCGGCGCGGACAAATAACTGGTCGCTGGCCAACCTCTGTCGGACAATTGTCTGGTAACTTTCACCGAAGTCAGGAATTGAAGTGCCAGAGCTCGCGTCCAGCACCTGGGCCAACAGCCGCGGCCCGTGGGCGGCCTGGACCCACAGGCAGAAGCCAAGGAAATAATCCAAAGACTTGCGCCCGGCTCCGGCAATAAGGGGCGACTCAGGTCCCTCCCGCAGCCAGAAATCCAGCAGGGGCCGACACTGGTCAGTAATGTAAGAGTGCAAGTCCATGGACTGGCCGCTACAAAGCGCAGCCAGAGTATCTTCGGCCGGGGGCGAGGGCCAGCCGTATCCGCTAACCTGGCCAGCTTCAGCAGCTAACCATTGCAAAAACAGCCGCTCGCCGAGTTCCCCGTTACCCCAAGGCTCGGGTTCATCAAACCGCCCTACCGGGGGCAGCAGGGCATGGCCCAGTTCATGAGCTATCTCGCGCGTCCACTCTAAGACGGAACGCCCCTGCGCCACATCATACAAGTAGATATTGTGCTCGTACTGTTCGGCACCGGTAGGGCCATCCTCACACAGGTAGACTCGCACCAGCCCCTCCTCGTCACCCGGAGGCTGGCGCCCCAGGTAGATATCCCCATAGCCAGCAAAGCGCAGGAGCATGTGCATCAGTAGCCGTGATAGCTGCGAATAATCCTTACCGGCACTGCTGACTGTGGCTGACGGATAGTAGAGGGCAAAACGCAAGTGCAGCGTGTTAGTGTCCGGGGTCATCTGCCAACCGTAGATAACCCGGTTGACCACGGTAGTTGGACCGGCAGCCTGGCCGGCGGCGGGAATACGGATGCGTAGCGCTGGATCCCCACGCCCCATCTCTTCAGGAAACAACAACGAGGTACTATAAGCAAAGCGCCGCTGGTCAGAGCGGACCCGGCCAACCGCATCAGTCAGGGTGACCTGACAACTATCCACTACCACCGACACCGGACTGTACTTGATTAAGTCCAGGCTGACCCAGCGAGGGAAGCGCCCCGCGAAAAACAGGTGGCGAAACCGCTGGCGAGCATAGGCATGGTCTGGCTTTAGTTGCAAAGCCCGGCCGTAGTAGGCCAAAGCCTGCTCTTTGGTGCCTGTCAACTCCTCCAGGTAGCCGAGACTGACATAGATTTCAGAATAGTGGTCATCGGCCGCTATCGCCTGGGTCAGCACCTGGCGGGCCAGCTGGTAATCTTCGGCAGCAATAAGCTCCTGGGCCTGCTGGGTCAAATCGGCAGCCTGGCGGCGGTCGGCACTAACGCACAGGCTGCAGCTTAGGGTCATCACCACTACTAAGCTGATGGTAACCCGGCGACTGGCGCTAAGATATGAGAAGCCAGAATCCGGCATAGTTATTCCTGCCTACTGCTAAGAGTCTTGACAGCAGACAATTCGGTCGCGAATCTGCTGGGCAAGGTCATAGTTCTGGTAATCCAGATAACCATAGACCACGTAGATTTTATTATCTGGCTGGCAATGCCATATAAAACCGCGGAGCTGGTCAGCGCACTGCTGGCCGGTCAAATGGCGCAACAAGCGGCGGGCAGCGTGGGTAGGCGGCACTCGCTTGCCCGTCAACGCCAGAGCGCGGTGACCGCGATATTCTATGCGTTCAGAGGTCGGCTTGTAGGCCGCGAGGGCTTTACCCAACTCCTGCTGAGCCCACTCATCCAGGTTGTGGTGGCGCAGGGCAACATTGGCCATTCCCCAGCGGGCAACAGTTATTTTCTCTGTATCCCGCTCGAAACTGAGTTCTATCAGCCCCGCCATCATTTTCTGGAACTCGAAGTCCTCGGGTATTTGGACCACGAAGTCGTAGGCCGCCCATGTATTCCACCCGTCAGTGGGGTGGTCGGTGATGGAGGCAATAACTTTTTCCGCCAGTGGGGCTAATGCCTCCTCGTCGGCGGGGCCTATAACTTGGACGATGACTACCCGCCCACACTGCTTGCATATCCAGGCTGCCCCGTAGGCATCCTGCTCGGCGTGCCAGGCAAAGGTTTCCAAGGCATCCTTCTGAGCTTTGCGCTTACTTATTACCTGAGCGTCCCGGTCTACCTCAATTGCCGGCTGGTCTCGCTTGCGAGAACGC
>JALGTV010000017.1 GCA_029821215.1 Candidatus Zipacnadia bacterium
GTCTCGCCCACCTTCAGCCGCCGCGCCGGTCGGGCTAGTACCTCCCAGCGATTCTCATTAGCCTCACGGTATAACGGCCCTCGCGTCAGCTTTGTTGCGGGTGCTGAGCCTGTTGAACCATCGGCCCGTCGCTCATCACCCTGGCGGTGGCACGGGCTTCCAGCCCGTGTTCCTGGCGCAGGGGACACTGGTCTGCTTTCCCGTATCGGCCGCAGCAGCAGCATCTCCACCCGCCCGCCGGTCCCCCGCCGCCCCATCAGCCGGGCGGGGATGACCCGGGTATCGTTGATGACCAGGCAATCGCCAGGGTGCAGGTACTGGGGCAGGTCACGAAACCGGCGGTGTTCAATCTCACTAGGGCCCCGATGCAGCACTAACATCCGCGAGTCGGCCCGGTCAGCCACCGGCTGCTGGGCAATCAGCTCCTGGGGCAAGCCATATTCAAAGAGGTTGACTTTCATGCGGTCGTTTGCTGTGAGGAGGGCTTCTCTTTGTTCCTACGCGGGGCCTTCTTGAAGGTCACATCATCTATATGTGGATATTCCAACTTCTTACCCGCCAGAAGCTCCTCAATAGTCAAGATTTGCAGGCGGGGAACCGCCGGCAGCAGGCCTGGCGGGTCATAGAAGTCCGCTGCCGCTGCCTCTTCCTTCATAGGGCGAGTTGGCTCCTCCAGGGTGATATAGGCTCCAATTTGAGCCTCTTCGCGGTCCAGCACACCTTTGAGATCCCTGATATGGCTGACTGAAACGTGGCCGCTCTTAACCTGGACGATTACGCTTTTGTACTCGCCACTATCATCGTCACGGAAGTAGATATACCCATCTATGCCCTTGTCGGCGCCTTTCTTCTTGTCACCAGCCGGTCGGGCGTCTACCAGCCCCAGTGCCCAGTATTCAAATTGGAAGCGATTTTCCTGGGCTAAGGCGCGGGCACTGGGCAGGTCCTGAGGTTCGCCGATGACTTCGTAGGGCGATAGCTCAGCGCCGAAGGTATCACGCAATCGGTTCTTCATCAGAGTGATGGCCAGGTGGGTTATATCTATGCCAATCCAGCGCCGGTGTAGCCGCTCGGCTACAGCTATGGTAGTACCACAGCCACAGAAGGGGTCGAGAACTAAATCTCCTTCATTACTACTGGCCTTGATGATACGTTCAAGGAGAGCCTCGGGTTTTTGAGTGTCATATCCCAGCTTTTCTTTCGAGAAACTCATGATCATAATGGAGTTGAGTTCATCCCCAGGATGACAGTTCCAGGTATCCTCTATGGGAATCCCCTTTCCAGTGGGTTTAGAACCGTCGCGCCTGGTATAGCCAGGGGGATATGGAATATACTCTTTATTGAAAGTGAACTCGTGGGATTTCGTGTAAAACAGCAGGGTGTCGTGGTTTCTGATCCAGTTTTTTGCCTGTGTTTTATATCCTGACACCCACCCAATACGCCAAATGACTTCTCTCTGAAAGTACTCAGCCCCGAAAACGGCGTCCATAACCAACTTCAGATAATGGCTGGCGGTGGGGTCGCAATGCAGATATACCGAACCGGTGGGCTTGAGGACTCGGTGCAGTTCAATTAGCCGAATCGCCATCATCGTCAGATAAGCCATCATATCATTCTGCCCTAAAAAGCCGCGCAGGGCCTGCAACAGATCGGCCACATCTTTAGGCCCCTCAGTAACGACTTGATGAAAGGCGCGGGCCGCGGCCATATCCCAGCGCCAGAAGTCCTCAAAGGCGGTTATCTGGGCGGGCGAGTCGGTCCCATTTTTCTCCTCAAACAGCACGTTGTAGGTGGCCTTGGAGTTGAAGGGCGGGTCCAGATATATCAAGTCCACACTCTCATCGGCCACATACTCGCGCAAAATATCCAAATTATCCCCGAAATATAGTTTGTTTTGCCAGTCAGCATTCATGATATTGCCTCATTTCCTTCTCACCGACTCGCGCTCCAGGCATCCTGCCTATTACCGGTAGGACAGGCGTCTCGTTTACAGTGAGCTTGTCGAACTGCCTGTCCCCATCAGACCGACGGGCGGGACGCCCGTCATACCGATTATCATGGGCGGGAAGCCCGGGCCACTGGTAGATAATCGCGGCGGGGACGCCGCTCCTACAATAGGTTTTAGGTAGGCTCTACAGCACCCCGCGCCTTGCGAGGTTTTGGAAGAGGCGGTTGATGGGGCCCACCCGGCTGACTTTGATTTCCTTGATCCCTTCTTCGATTCTCTTCTCGCTCTGAGCCTTGGCTGCGGCGAGGGCTGACTGGCCACACCCCATGCCCCACCGGACAGCGGTCAATGATGATGCCGGAGGTGTACTGATAGTTCATACGGTTCATCATCCGCCCGCAGATTAGGCAGGGGTAGGCGTCAGGGATTTTCTCTTCGGTGGTCACCGCGGCGGCTTGTTCTTCAGCGCGGATTTCGGCAAACTCGTCGTCCGAGAACTGCTGGTGCTGAGTGGCCACCACCTCGGCCAGCTCCTCGCCATCCAGCCAGGCCCCGCCACACTTCGGGCAGCGGTCCAGCGTCACATTCTCGTAGGTGAACTCAGCCAGGGGAACATCACAGCGGGGGCAGACCTTGGCACCATGGACTTCGGGAGCCTCCTCGGAGCTGGCCATATCATACTCGCGGTCAAACTCTTCCATAACGATCTGGACCTGTTCCAGCTCCCCAGGGTCCAACCAGATGCCATGCTTTTGGGGGCAGCGATCCAGGAACACCCCGGTATTGATGGCATAGTTGAAGCGCTGCATCTGCTGGCCACATACCGGGCAGTGGCGGGGCTCCTCAGGCCCTTCTCGGCCCCAGTTCGCCCTGGCCCACCCATACCCCTCCACAGTCAGGGCACCGGTCAATAATGACACCTTCATAGTTCTCCGGGATCATCTCAACACCGCATAATACGCACTGCATCTCAGACACCTCCTGAAGCTTTCTACCCCCAAATATACCACTACGACTTCAGCATAACTGCAGGCTCGCCGGTTATATTCAGTTGCGGGCAATCGCCCAATATCGTTAGTTTAAGTGTACCTGTTTGGGCGGGGGGATGTCAATCAAGTCGGCCCCAGGTTTGACAATCTATCCAGGGGGCGTTATAATCCGCTAAAGAGTAGATGGAAATACACAGGTACTAAAAAAGGAGGTAAGTCTCATGCAAAAGCCGCAGAGTATCGTTGGAGTTGCCATGTTGGTGGTTGTAGTAGCGGTGATGAGTGGATGTGGCGGGGGAAGCAATCAGACTGTCGGTCTTGCGCCTGATACTACGGCTGAAGTTAGGTCGGCCAGTTCACCTACGGCCACGGTGTTACCGGTAAATGCCCAGCGATACCTGGGCGACATGGACCTTGATGGCCACGCATCGGTAGGCGATGCTATCAAGATCCTGCGGATCGTGGTGGGGCTGGCCGACAATGATCCCTGTGCCGACGCTAACCAAAGCGGCGGCACTGATGTCGGTGACGCTATCCTGGTGCTGCGCTGCGTGGTAGGCTTGCAAAACTGGCCTCTCGGGGTGTGTGGCGAGGGAGGCGATTTCACCCTTGAACAGGCGATGGGCCTCGCTATGGCGACCAGTCCCAGCGCGGGAAGTCAGGCTAACCTGGACGCTTTGGAGGCATGGGAGGACGAAAATAACATCCCGTCGGATGCTGATGAACTGCAGGACCAACTTAACCAGTGGGTTAATGCCGTCCTAACCGATCCCAATGACGCGGCGGCCCAGTTGGGGTTGTCTATGGTAATTTTGGCAACTGCGGGCGACGAGGGTGCTACTTACCTGGGTTACAACATCTTTGAGGAATTGGATTTGCAGAGTGCTACCAGCATGGCCTTCAGTGACGATCTCAACCCCAAAAACCTCATCGCAGATGCAATGACCACTGCGAATTTGCGAGGGACCCCACGAATACGCGGAGGAACAAGTCCAGTGCGCCCGATGAGTGACGCCGGACCGCCTTCGGTTGGAGACCTGGAGGATTGGCGAGAGGCGATACGCACCCATCTGCTGCCGGCAATTGAGAATGTTGAGCAGCGGATGGCGGCTATCGCTGACAATGCAGTCCCCACTACTTTACTGTTGTCTTACACCGATGGCGAGACGGTTACTGCCTATGCTGCTGATTTCCACTGTATTGCCGCTGGATTGCAGTTCATGCGTTGCGGACTGTTAATGGTGTCCGCTATCAACCCGGACTACGGTTCGTATAACTGGGACCTGGAGCTGGCTGACCGTGACGCCAACAGTGACGGGATTCTAACGGTGGCCGAATATGCGCCACCGGCTCCGTTCGGCGACATTGATGGCACCTCATGGACCCAGGCCGGCGCCTGCCTACGGGACGGCGTCAGCCGGCTGCAACAGGCGATACAGCAGCGGCAAGTGGCCGACCCAAACGAGCTGGTGATGAGAGCCTTAGAGGGAGCAGACCCAGCCGAGTGGAACACTTATCTCACCGATGCCGGGGGGGTTCTCGGCGGCCAGGTGAATGTCACGGTGGAGTACGCCAACTGGCAAGACGACCAGTGGGTTGACCAGGACACCGCGCAGGTTCCCTTCAATCTGCGCGAACTATGGGATAATCCACCAGGTAGCTTCCGCGACCTGGCCCCGCAACTAACTGAGGACCCGCAGGACTCTGGTGCCTTCACTGTGGAGTGGGACGACATCCCGGACAAGACACTCTCCGGCGTATTCCCTGATCCTAATCAGATCAAGGACCTCATGGACGCCGACTACGATAGGTACGTCTTCAGCTATGGCTCGTTTGAGATAGGGGACTGGCTCGACTACGGTGAGGGGGAAGGGTATGCGGTCAACGCACAATCTTGCTACTGGCCTGATACGGGCGAGTACACAGCCGGGTTCTTCGTATCCGACCCGGCTGAGAGGCTCATTTCGGCCACCGTTTCCGGACCAGGCACTTCCGGTTCATTGCCGTTAGGGCAAGACCCCTGGGAGCCAGACAGGTGGCACGGTCAAGCATTCTTCGGTTCTGTGCCGCCACCTGCTCCCAACGAGTATACCTTCACTCTCGTGGACACAGAGGGTACCACAACAAAGAGGGCGACAATTGAGGACTACTTTTCCCAGGCCGCTGTCAATATGCAGCCGAACAACGAAACCATTAGTGCCGCTAATCTGGTATTCACATGGGATCAATGTCCATCCGCGGTAGAATATTGGGTTGAGCTATATGAAGGCGGCTTCCCGGGTGACCGCATCTGGGAGGTGTATGGTTATTCTATGCCTAATATTCCGTACAGCGGGGAACTGCTCCAGCCTGGGGTCTACGGCTGGCTCGCTGGCATGCGGAATGCTAATCATAACTACTCACTGACCGAGGGCGAGTTCACAGTCGGCCCCTAATCAATCTGTGGCGTAGGTTCCGTTGATACTGCATAAAGTTATGCAATAGCAGAGGAAAACCTCTGGTGGTAGGAGGCCGCCCATAGTGGCAAACACTAATGGCGAGGGGACCGGCCGGTCCCCTCGCTACTTTGCAGTGGTACGCCGTCTCCTCTTCATCGGGCTGGTGGCCTATGCCCTGTTTACTTTTGCTCCGCGCCCGGCAGCAGCCCTTAGCCCCTACGACCTTTTTCTCCGAGCGGATACAACTTCAGTGGCCGCCGGCGGCGCCGACTTCCCCGGCCAGATAACCGGACACCCCCAGGTGCACCGACCCACCAGCTTGCCCGAAACCGACCGGGCATTGCTGCGCCTGGACCATTGCTCTCAGACACCTCTGGTGTTACGGCGGGATTCGACGACTATCGGAAGATGGCATACTAACATTCTCTCTGAAGAGCATATAATACCATTGGCAACTGCACGAGGCGGATCCGGCTGGACCCTGGGGGTGGGGCGGAAAACTATCAACGACCACATTTGGTATGACTTTGCAGACCAAGACTATGGGCTTCGCTGTTCCAACAAACAAACGACGGCCGCCCTCGCCTACGGCTCCGAGTCGGGATGGCGGGCTGGTGCAGGCTATAAGTGGGGGAAATTCGCCGCTACCGCTCGGGGAGCACGGCTCGCTGATATATTAGACTTGCCCGCCGCCACAACTGACTGGCCCTATCTACAATCAGATGCTCAGCAATATACTTTGGGAGTGGCCCGGGGTACACCAGAATGGAAATGGGGTTTCCAGTATGCTTGGTCGGAACCGCGCCAGACGCTTCATGTCACCAGAAGCAACAATTATTATACAGCGCCTATGCGGGCAATCTCTCGACACCGAGAGGGCTACCTGGCCTGGCATGGGGGCAGCGAAACGTATTTCGCAACCGGGTACGACTCCCACAGCTATAGTGCGGGCAGTATCCTGCTGGGGCTTACCGCCCGCGGTGATACCAAGTTAGACACCAAGGATTCGTCGGTTGCAGTCGGCTGGCGGGCAACCCAAGGCCGTCGGATTGAGCAACTTCAGTTGGATCGGCGCCACACCAGCTTGCAGACATTCAACCAGGGCTACGCGGGCATACTGCCGGGTATATTAGCTAATATCTATGCTCTGCGAGCAGACGCCGACATATTCACTGTTTCCCTGCGTTACGGCTCTCAGCACCCGCTATCGGGTGATTGGGCCTGGCTGTCCGCAATTGGCACCCACTATACCAAAGTTGAGGGCAACTGGCGTTTAAGAAGTTCCCAGGGCATAGGCAGAGACCCCCGTACTCTCTCTGAATTGCACATCTCCGGCGGCCGTCTGCGTCTGTTAACACTGTCGCTGGGCCTCATCTATGAGAATGAGCGGTCAAAGCTCGTCTTAACCTACACAGCAGGCTACGGGGAAGTAAATGACGCTCTCAAAACATTTTTGCGAAAAGAAAAACCCGGCGAAGGGCCTTCCCATAAGTTGAAGCCGAATCCTGTTGTGACAGCGTCCTTGGAGTACCGTTTTTGAACCAAGGTTAGGTAGCGCAAGTGGGGAGCAATATCTACGGCGAGGCTTACTTTGTAAAGCCTGGCCCGCTGGTGAGATGCGACTGCCCACCACATTGGGGAGTGGCCCACCAATGCCCGGTCCAGGCTATAGCCGATCCATGCTGGCTGTAGGTCAAGCCGCTGGCACCCAAGGAATTATTCGGTATGCGTTGAACAAGGTTATCATGTAGCAGGCGGCATAGGCATCAAAATCATTAGTCTAATGGGCAGCGACAAGGATTACAAAGAGATCACCCCTCAGTTGGCGGCTCAGATCATTGAGCACAACCGGCTGACCCATGCGGATATGGCCGAGTTGTACGACCTGTCGCTACCCAACCTGTACCACTGGTACGAACGGCGCCTGCTGGGCCAGGATATTGACCTTATTAGCACGCTGCTGCCAGCCAATCAGCCAGTGCAAGTTCTGGATGTGGGGACCGGGACCGGGCGTCTGGCTTTGCAATTCGTGCGGCGGGGGTGGGCAGTTGACGGCGTAGACTTATCCGCCGAGATGCTGGCTGTCTGCCAGACTAAATATGACGCGCTCCAGGCGCTTAAAGGACAACTGCGCCTGGTCTGCGGGGAGATTGGCCAACTCACTTCAGACCTCAGCGGCCCCTATAACATCTTAGCTTTCTCCTCGGTACTTCATCATCTTCCCTACTATATGAGCGTGGTGGAAAGACTGCTGGAGGTGCTGGCACCGGACGGGATTATCTACATCACCCAGGAGCCGATGCCGGCGGACCGGGTGGGTAAGAGCATTGCCATGCGGGCAGTGCAGTTGCTGGATCAAATTCTACGCGCCCCGCAGCAAGTGCGAAAGCACCTGGTGCGCATCATCAGAAAGCTGCCCCGGCCCCAGGGTATGCCCCTCACCGACTATCATGACCGCAAGGGGCTGGATGTTGATCGGATGCTGAGTCTGCTGACGTCACAGGGCTTTGAAGTCAAGCGCTTCCGCCGCTACCAGGACCGCAAGACCGGCCTGGTAGCCTGGCTGGACACCCATATATTCCACACACCCAACTGGAAGTTTCGGTTGGTGGCGCAGAAGTCTTTGTGATGGCGGGCCGACCTCCCTCAGCCGAATTACCATAATCTGGACGGCTCTCCCCTACCTTTTGGATGCTGTGCCCAGGCACAGCATCCTGATGTGGGTATATATCTGCGGACAACAATTAGGCTTACTAAAAATGTTGGATGTTAGATGGGTATTATGACTAACAACGGTGACGGCAGCAGTTCCACCTCCACCCCTCAGCCGGACCAGATGAGGGGACGGCGGGTAGACATGACCCAAGGGCACTTGCTGCGGCAGATTGTCTATCTGTCATGGCCAATAGTGACTGCTTCGCTTCTTCAGGTCGCGGTGGGCATCGCGGATATTAAGATGGTAGGGGTCATTGGATCCGATGCGATAGCGGCGGTGGGTATGGCCCGCTCAGTGGTATTTACCCTGATTGCTATAGTTTTCGCCGTCTCCACTGGCGTACAGGTCTTGGTAGCCCAGTACTCAGGCAGCGGTGAGCGGGCCAATGCCGATGCCACCGTCAAACAGGGCTTGATAACAATTGCTCTGGCCACCCTGGCAGTAATTACCCCGGTGGGCCTGGTCCTGTCCGGCTGGATTATGGCCCAGTTGGGGGCAACGGAAGCGGTGATGGCTTATGGGGTGCCGTATCTGCAGATATTGTTCGGTGGCATACTGTTCATAATGCTCAGCTTCGTCATCACTGCCGCCCTCCAAGGCGCAGGTGATACCCTCACGCCTCTAATTCTGCTGTTATTCGCTAATAGTCTTAACATTTTGCTGAACTACCTACTCATCTTTGGAGTAGGGCCATTCCCCCGCATGGGAGTACCCGGGGCGGCGTTCGCCACCATCATCTCACGCTTTCTGGCTACCCTCGTCGGTGTCGTTATTCTCATGTCAGGGCGGTTCGCGGTGACAGTTCATCTGCGACGCTCCTGGGCCATCCGCTGGGACCTGTGGCGGAGGATATTCTACCTGGGAATCCCGGCCTCCATTCAAGGCTTCACCCGCAACATTGCCTTTATGCTTATCATTAAGATACTGAGCTTGACGACGGCGGCTATGTATGCTATCTCTGCCTATACCATAGCCGGCCAAATTCGCGGCATAACCATCCTGGTTGGTCTGGCCCTGATGGCCGCCGCTACTACCGCTGTCGGCCAAAATATGGGGGCCGGCGATACTGATCGGGCGGCAGCCAGTGGCTGGCTGTCTGCCAAGCTCGCCGGCGGATTGAGCATCGTGGCAGCCATCACCTACGCGCTGTTGGCCCCTGCCCTCATCAGGCTATTTAGCACTGATGTGCAGGTGATACGTGTCGGTACTGAGGCCCTTATAGTCCTGGCAATATCCGAACCGTTCCTGACCGCTGCTATGAGTCTGTCCGGCTCGCTGCGCGGCGCGGGCGACACCTACTCGCCGCTGTATATCAGCCTGGTCTGCACCTCAGTGCTGGGGCCATTGGCCTGTTATCTATTGGCTATTGTCTTGGGGATGGGCACTGTGGGGGTGTGGATTGGCTTTGATATTGCGATGGGGGCTCAGCTCGTAGTACTGGCCTGGAAATTTGCTCAAGGGCACTGGAAGAAGCTTAGCGTCACCTGATACTAACCGCACTGGTATTGCTTGCCCAATCCTGTCAAAAACTTGCTAACTGATAGGAAGGATAACTTGGTTGCTTAGCGAACTATAACATGTAATAGGTTTTTGCCAAAATGCCCTTGGTCACAAATACTAGTTAGGAGGTAATAACGATGAAAGAAGTTAGAGTCGGTTTGGTGGGTTACAACTTTATGGGCCGGGCCCACAGTAACGCCTATCGGCAAGTGGCAATATATTTCCCCGAGCTGGAGGCCCAGCCAGTACAGAAAGTCATTTGTGGCCGCAGTGAAGGGCCATTGACGGCCGCTGCCGCGCAACTGGGCTGGGAGGAAGCCGAGACTAACTTCGACGAATTGTTACAGCGAGACGATGTTGACCTAATTGACATCTGCACGCCGAATAATGTCCACGTACCAATGGCCATCAAGGCTGCCCAGGCGGGCAAGCACGTCCTCTGCGAGAAGCCCCTGGCTATGAACCTAGCAGAGGCTCGCGAGGCCCTGGCGGCCGTCCAGGAAGCCGGGGTCGTGCATATGGTCTGTCACAACTATCGCCGGGTGCCGGCCATAGCCCTAGCCAAAAAGATGATTGAAGACGGCGACCTGGGCACCATCTACCACTGGCGCGGCACTTACCTGCAGGACTGGCTGCTGGATCCGGCGGCCCCGTTGGTGTGGCGGTGTAAGAAGGAGATAGCTGGCTCCGGCGTATTGGGTGATCTCGTGGCTCACAGTGTTGACCTGGCCCTGTGGTTGGTGGGCGATATTGACCGGGTAGCCTGCGATATGGAGACTTTTGTCAAGCAGCGGCCCCTACTGGAGAGCGTGGACACTGGCCTAGGCGCCACGGCAGCGGAAAGCGCCGAGATGGGTGCAGTAGATGTGGATGACGGGGTAATAGCTCTGGCCCGCTTTGCCAATGGCGCTCTGGGCACTTTCGAGGCCACCCGCTTTGCCGCCGGTCGCCGGAACTACAATTACTTTGAGATTAACGGCTCCCGTGGCAGCCTTCGCTTCAACCTCGAGAGGATGAACGAACTGGAATACTACAACGTTGATGATCCTGGTGATAGGCAGGGCTTCGCGGTCATTCAGGTCACCGAGCCGTGCCATCCATTTTTGGGCCTACCTGAGCAGGGCGGGCCACGCTACTGGCCACCAGGCCACATCATCGGCTACGAGCACACCTTTATCAACACCGTCGCCGACCTGATGCGCGGGATTGCCAGCGGCGAGAACCCACGGCCCAGCTTTGAGGATGCCGTCAAGGTCCAGGCCGTCCTGGAAGCCTGCGAACAATCCGCCCAGGAGCAGGGATGGGCAGAGGTCGAACACATTTAGAGTCAGGTCTGGTATGACGATAGGTCTGCAAGAGAGATGATCGCAATGCCGAGGGTGTACAGTATGGTTGTAGGTGTAGTGCTGTTGGCGGTGGTAGGCATGATGGCGGGATGTGGTGGGGGGGCAGGGCCACACTTCCCAGCCAGACTGGGTCTGGGGTTCAGCCGAGCAGCGTCTGGTCCGGCGATGTCTTGCCGGCTAATGGCCAGAAATATCTGGGGGATATGGACAATGATGGTTAGGCGTCGGTGGGCGATGCGATTAAGATATTGCGCATGGTGGTGGGCTTAGACCCTTATGATCCCCAGGCCGATGCCAACCAAAATGGCAGCGCCGACGTCGGGGATGCAATTCTCGTTCTCCGCTGCGTGGTAGACCTGGAGGATTGGCCGATTGGGGTCATGCCATCTCCTGAGCGCATTGCCTTCTGCAGCGACCGTGACGGGAACTGGGAAATCTATGTTATGAATGCCGACGGCACCGGACAAACCCGCCTAACGAACAATCCTTTGCCGGATCTCGAGCCGGCCTGGTCGCCAGACGGGACCAAGATTGCCTTCGTGAGGGGAAATCCAGAGAGCTGGCCATCGGGCTTCGAAGACTGGGATATTTGGGTGATGAATGCTGATGGCACCGGGCAGACTCAACTGACGAGTTCTATTCGGCACGAATCCGGACCAACCTGGTCACCAGATGGGACCAAAATCGCCTTCACCAAGGGAATTCCCGGGGAGGACGAGCCCTGTGAAATCTGGGTGATGAACTCGGATGGGAGCGGACAAACTGCACTCATCGGCAATCCGAGCTGGAACGATGTATGGCCGGCGTGGTGGGGACCGGCACCGTGATGTAGCCTGCGGGCAACGAGCGGGGGGGCTGAATGGCTCCGTGGCTAATACTGACTATCCTTCTCTAAACCTAAGTGCAGAAAAGAGCAATTCCAGACTTCAAAGGAGGTTGTACTTATGAAAATCGGAGCGTTGACGGCACCGAAAGCTGATTTGCCCTTGGAGAAGGCGTTGGATTTCTTCGCGGAGGCGGGGGTGGACAGAGGTTGCCCAACTGTAAGCCTGGGTGGCTTCTCTGAGGAGACAAGAGATAAGAGGCGTCATAGTGATGATGGCAGACGGTGAGGTAGCCATATTTGGGGCAGGTAACATTGGCCGAGGCCTGCTTGGTCAACTGGTTGCAGATGCGGGGCTGCATCCGGTCTTTGTTGAGGCAGACTCCGCTCTGGTCGGGCGCTTGGTAGAGGCGGAGGCTTACCAGGTTCGTTTGGTCGGCCGAACTCAGGCGGTTTGCGACGTTGCAGATTTTGGAGCTCTGGCGTTGGACGAGCTTAATCTAATCAGTGCGGTAATCTCGAAATGCCGATTTGCGGCGACGGCTGTCGGCGCGCATAATATAGCTGAGCTGGGGTCGGTTTTGGCCGCTGGGCTGGCCGTGCGGACAGAGCCGCTGAACGTGGTGGTTTGTGAGAATTTGCCGCACGCTGCTGAGATTCTCGGGCAGAATGTCAATGCTTGCGGCCCGGCCGGAGCCCGATTGAACTGTGTTCGTGCCTCGGTTGAGCGTATCGTGCGCAGCGTTGATAGCTCATTAGACTTAGTCGGCGAGAGTGGTGAGAGTTTATACGTTGACCGTTCGGCTTGGTTGGGAAGACTACCGGATGTGCCTGGGATGATTTTGTGCGATGACATAGACTCTTTCTACGACCGGAAGCTCTTCACCAACAACGCCGGGCACGCCTTGCTTGCATACATGGGTGCACTGTGGGGTTGCCAGTTCATCTATGAGGCTATGGAAGTACCTGAGATTCGCCAGCATCTTGGCGAACTTCTCGATATGGCGGGAACCGCACTGGTTCGCCAGCACGAAATGGATGCGGCTGAGATGCACTACCACTTGGATTGTCTAGTGCACTGGCGATTCGCCAATCGTGAACTAGCGGATTCGGTCAGAAGAGTGGGGCGTGATCCGTTGCGTAAGCTGGGACCGGAAGAACGGCTGATCGGCCTAGTTCGTCTGCTGCAAAGTTGTGGACTGCCGACGACACCGGTGGCACGTGTGATCGGCGCGGCCTTACACTATTGCGATCCTGACAACCAAGAGAGTGTGCGCCTGCGCGAGATGATACTAAGTGATGGTCCCAACATGGTTCTGACCTCGGTCTGTGGGCTAAGTGAGGCTGAGCCGGTCTTTGAAGAAAGTCTGCAGTTCTATGCTAATTACTCTATCCGAAAGGAGCATCTTACGAAATGAGTATTCCCCGCATTTTCTTAGACACAGCTGACGTAAGCCAGCTACGGGACGCCGTGAGCACTGGACTAGTTGATGGAATTGCTACAAATCCTGAGAAGGTAGCCAAGGTGGGCAAGAGCTATCGGGAGGTCATCGCCCAGATACGGCAGTTCTTCGAGGGGCCAATAGCTGTGCAGGCGGTAGGTTACACCACAGAGGAAATCTGCGCCTGCGCTCGCGTGTTGCATGAGATTGATCCAATGCTGGCCATCAAGATACCGGCCAACAAAGCCGGGTTGGCAGCGGTAAAGATTCTGGTTCCCGAAGGCATCCGCACCAATGCTACCCTGATATTCAATCCCACTCAAGGGCTTTTCGCAGCGTTGGCCCAATCGCCTTTTATTAGCCCCTTCGTTGGACGGGCGAAGATGGTGGGATATAACGGTATTGAGACAATCCGAAGAATCCGACAGCTTTTCGACGCCTTCGAGTTGAACAAAACCATCTTGATTGCTGCCAGCATCAAGGATGTGGACCAGGTGATCGAATCAATACTGGCCGGGGCGCATGCTGTTGCGGTAACGTTCCCGATTTTCGAGGCGATGTGTGAGCATCCCCTGACCAATGAGGGCATAGAGAGTTTCATCGATGTATACAAGAGCATTCCACCCAGCTAAGCGTCTACTTGGCCCAGTGACTATTATGGAATAAGTCTCATCAATTATTGAACGACTAAAGGAGGTTACAGAAAATGAAAATTGGAGCGTTGACGGCACCGAAAGCTAATTTGCCGTTGGAGGAGGCGTTGGAGTTCTTCGCGGAGGCGGGGGTGGACGCGGTGGAGATTGGGACAGGTAACTATCCGCCCGATTCCCACTGCAATCCGGCTGAGTTTAATGCCAGCAAGCGCAAGCGCGATGCGTTTGTGAAGGCTATCCAGAGCCGGGGATTGGAGTTGTCAGCCCTCTCGTGCCACGGTAATCCGCTGCACCCCAATAAGAGGATTGCCGAGCAACATCATCAGGTCTGGCGCGAGACGGCCAAACTGGCCAGCAAATTGGGAGTAGAGTGCGTGAATAATTTCTCGGGCCTGCCTGGAGGCTCACCGCAGGACAAGACTCCCAACTGGGTCGTGGCCCCCTGGCCCGAGGACCATCTGGAGGCGCTGGAGTACCAGTGGAACGAGGTGGCGATTCCCTACTGGAAGCAGGAGGCCGCTTATGCCGCGCGGATGGGGGTCTACATCTGCTTTGAGATGCACCCCAACTTCCTGGTCTACAACCCCGAAACGCTGATAAAGCTACGCGAGTCGGTAGGAAAAAACGGAGACCGCATTTGCGCCAATTTTGATCCCAGCCACTTGTTCTGGCAGGGTATTGACGTAGTTTCAGCCATCCGTTGGCTGCAGGCCCAAGGGGATGTCATCAAGCATTTCCACGCCAAGGATTCCCTGGTCTATCCGTGGGTGGCCCGGGTGCACGGAGTCCTGGACACCAAGCACTATAGCGATGAGCCTAACCGGGCCTGGATTTTCCGCACGGTGGGCTATGGGCATGATGCCGGGGTGTGGAAAGACATTGTCAGCACCTTGCGGATGTGCGGCTATGACTTTGTGCTCAGCATCGAGCACGAGGACAGCTTGATGACGGCTGACGAGGGTTTTCTGAAGGCGGTACAATTCCTGCAAGAGGTGGTCATAACCGAGGCGCCCGGTGAGATGACCTGGGCGTAGTAGGTGGCGAAATTGCTTAAACCGTAGCCTATGTGGTATACTTAGTACGCGGGTGACAATTGACGGTGCATAGTTTCAATGCGGCACCAGGCGTCCGGGGAGTGTGGTGGGGCGTAGCCTGCCGATAAGGATGATTTGCCAATGAGTTTGCTTGTCTACCTGAATGGGGAATTGGTACCTCAGGAAGAAGCCACAGTATCAGTTTTTGACCACGGACTGCTTTATGGTGACGGGGTATTTGAAGGCATCCGCGCCTATAATGGGCGCGTGTTTCTGCTGGACGAGCATCTGCGCCGACTGTATGATTCTGCCGCGGCCATTATGCTGGAGGTGCCGTTGGATTTTGATG
>JALGTV010000252.1 GCA_029821215.1 Candidatus Zipacnadia bacterium
CCCGCCGCTGCGACACTATCTGCCCGTAGATGTCCGGCGTCTGGGTGTACGTCACTTGCGTATTACCATTCCCATCAGTCTCAAGGAGCACGTCCTGCCCATCCCAGATGAACTTCGTGGTCCCCGAAGCAGTTACCTTCTCGTGTTCCTGCTTCGCTCAGCAAGCGCACTCTTGCTTGAATTGTTCTGATCATTGAATACTACCACTTTTCTTGGCATTATTGGAGTTGGTTCGCAATGTTTCGTACAAGAGATTGCCAACCAGTCCGCCAGCGAGCAAGCCACATAGAAGCACGATGCTGATGCGGCTGAGAGGTATTCCCCAGGGGCCTTCGGGAAGAAAAGAGCCTCCTACAAAAACATATATTAGCCAAGCCACACCACCGGCAAGTACAGCACATCGGCGCCTCCAACGTGCGGTTGCAATCAGACTTGCAACGAGGCCAGCAGGGACACAGCCGATAAGTGGTAAGAGAAAGCCCTGTATTATATACACCACCAGGAACGGAGGCAACAGCCGGTAGACGCCAGGCGGCGGCAGCGAAACCTGCCAGGAGGCCCACCACACGCACACACCTATAGTCGCATATTCACCTATTACCCCTGCCGCACTTACCGCCAATATATTGCGCATCACTACAAGCACATCACTCATGTTGACGTTACTTTCTCCGGGGTTATTCATCATGGAAGCGGGCGATCCGGGCCATGTGTGCCCTGAGTCAGCATACACATGTTATTACAGTTCCCCCACCAAGCCCAACAACCCGGCCCCTTAACAGCTCCACTCCTTGCCTCACACAAAACAAACTTTGCCGTACAGCAGGACAAACAGTCAATTTCGTCCTTGGATTCCTCCCATGCTTCACACGGGCCTGGTGGGGGTGGAGGTGGTGGCTCGGGTATGTCACCCAGAGGCACGCATTCGCGTTCCGTGTGTCTCGCACCATACCACTGCCTGCGGCGATTCTCGTACCAGCTTTCCCAGTGTGCTCGCCCGCAGATCACGAACATCTCATGGCAGTAACGGCGTTGCCAAGCATAATGCAACTCTATGTAGTAATATGTCACCCACTTACCTTTTCGTCCAAACGGCCACACAGGCAACCAGCCAATGGTGCATTCACCATTGACCTCTGGCGGGCGCTCCTCAACCAGGTCCATACCTCCAGCCACGCTCGACCACTCTGTGCAGTATTCTCCTGAAGGGTCGGTAACCTGGAGTGGGTTATTGTGGGCATAAGCATATCGGTTCGCTGGCATTTCGACTGGATCAACCGAGACAAACCTCCCCGTCTGTGGCTGGTAGTAGCGGGCGCGGAGGTATTGGAGGGCCAGAGCAGCTTCGTTGTAGTAGCCCAGGTTGCCGACAAACTGGAACGGATTGGTGGTACTGCCGGAACTGGTCAGCGTTTCGCCGAAGGCATAGAACCTATAAGTGTCAGTTATAGCCTCGCTCCCGTCAGTGAGGGCCAGAGTTGAGCCTAAGGCGTCGTGGTGGTAGAAGGTGGTTGTATTGCCCCGCCGCTGCGACACTATCTGCCCGTGGATGTCCGGCGTCTGGGTGTACGTCACTTGCGTATTACCATTCCCATCAGTCTCAAGGAGCACGTCCTGCCCATCCCAGATGAACTTCGTGGTCCCCGAAGCCGTCTCCTTCTCTCTTCTCAGTCCGTCCGCATCATAGGTAAAGGTCGTGGTAGTCGGGCCGGCCAGCGTCACCGTATGCAAGCGATTGTCATAATCCCAGGTGTAGGTCGTGCGGGTGCCGTTGGCATTGGTCACCGTCAGGTTGCCGTTGTTATCGTAGGTGTTGGTCGTCAGATTGCCGCTGGGATCGGTGATCAGCGTCAGCCGGTTGCCGGCATTATAAGTATAAGTCGTCGTGCCGCTGCTGTCCACTTTGGTCAGCCGGTTGCCCACGGCGTCATACGTGTAAGTAATATGATAGGCATTGGCCCCGCTGCGCTGCTCGACGGTCAACTGGTTGGCGTTATCATACGTCCACGTAGTCACATCCCCGCTGTTTTCGGTGACGGTGCGCCGATTGCCGGCGTCATCATAAGTATAAGTCAGCCGCTCAATGAGGCTGTCATCGGACTTCTTGTGCGTGAGGCCCGTAGTCCAGCCCGCATCATTGTAGGCATAAGTAGTGACCGCGCCGTTGTTCAACTTCACAACCCAAAGGCACCCAAGGCCATCATAGCTCCACGTCGTTGCCTCGTCCAGCTGAGTTCTTCCACAATACAGCCATCCCGCCCATGAACAGAGCCAGGCTGACGCCTCCCGCCGCGGCCCACAGGTTGAT
>JALGTV010000253.1 GCA_029821215.1 Candidatus Zipacnadia bacterium
ATGGGGCGCTAATTGGGATGGCCAGGCGACGCCCCCGCCAGGAAATGACTTTGTAGCAATAGCAGCGGGCGACAACCATAGTCTTGCCCTGCGCTCGGACGGCACGATCGTCGGATGGGGCGCTAATTGGGATGGCCGGGCGACGCCCCCGCCGGGGGACGACTTTGTCGCGATAGCCGCTGGAGAGCACCACAGTCTTGCCCTGAAGGATTATTATCTTCCGCCTCAAGTAGCCCCAACAGGGTTGACGGCCTCGGCCGTCTCTGACAGTGTCATCGAGCTATCCTGGAATGCCGTCCGCGATGCGGCCGGCTACCGTCTCGAACGAAGGGCGGGTTCAACCGGCGCCTGGTTAACCAGGGCGACGTTGGGTGCCGCAACGACGGCATACCAGGATACCGGGCTGTCGTCGGATACGACTTACTATTACCGCCTGGCCACCTACAATGACGCCGGGCTTTCGCTTTATTCCCGAGTCGTCTCTGCTAATCCACAACTGGCAATGTTACCGTGGACCACGCGGATCGAGCCGGCTACACCAGAGCCGCACCCTCTTAAGCAGCATCTGACTATTCACGGCAAGAACTTTCACGAGCAGGCTACGGTAACGCTCTATGACCTGACCCAAGACCCGCCACATCCATATCCCAACGTAGAGATTGTGACGCAGAATACCGATTACATTACAATCAACGTAGGAATTGGCGAAGAGCCAGGATGCTGGGCAGCCGAGGTAATCAACCCGGATGGGAAACGTTCGGAGCACTATTTCGATGTCCGCGTTCAACTGGTCAGCGATGACCCAACTTATGCAACGTATATCAACATCGATAACGCCATAGAAGAATTCGAGCGGAACTTCATCACCAGTATCCAGAGCGTAGGTCAGGTATTTGGTCTGGATGAAACCCGAAACTATACGCAGGAGGATAAGGATTTTGTCGACGAATATCAAGGAGTGGATACGTTTGACAGTGACAGGCAAAAAGAGGGGCTTAAACAACTCCTGCGTTTTCTCCAGAACGATCCGCATCTGGATTTAAGCAAAATCCAGCACCTTCGCTGGGCCGCATATATGCTGGCTACGGCATACCACGAGACGCAGTTTACGTGGAACTCGATTCAGGAGAATTATAACCCGCCTTCTGCGTGGGAGTACTTCGAAGGCAAGTACGGTGGCAGGTCGGATTTAGGAAATACTGAGGAAGGTGACGGCTTCCGCTACCGCGGACGCGGATATGTGCAGTTTACAGGCAAGTATAACTACACCCGCTTTGGAGAAGCGTTTGGGATGAACATCGTCGGTCTTGGTGATACCAACCTGGTCCTCGAGCCAACCATCGCTTACTCCGTTATGTCCTACGGGATGCGGCGTGGTTTGTACAGGGATTACAATGTGTCTGAAAAAGGCATGGCATACTACATCAGCGACGGCACCGGGCTCACTAAAGACCAGAAGGAACAGGAATACATGAACGCACGTTCCATTGTCAACCCCGGCGTCGAGGCGGAGCAGATAGCGGGTTATGCAATGGAAATTGAGGATATTCTTGTAAACTCAACAGGATCCTACATCCCCTCGGGCGTAAGCTACTCCGTCAAAAATGGTTCCTTCGAAGAGGGCTCGCTGGCCACGTGGACCGTTATTGGTAGCGGTTTGGTTGATACACTGTCGGGCGAGGGCGACAGACATTGGGCGAGGGTCACTGCGGCTTCACCTGTCGTGCTCAGCCAGGCCTTGACTACGCCGGCAAGGCATTTCACGCTTAGTTTCGATTATCAGTTCACGACAACATCCGGGACACTGGACGTGATGCTCCACTCAGTGGTAGTGGCGACACTTGATGCTCCCGATACGGCTCAGGATGAACCTGCCGCGTTCAGCGCAAGTGTCTGCGACATAGACCTCTTTGGCAGGGAGGATGCGGTCCTTGCGTTCCGTTTTGACGGCCCGCCGGGCTCGCAGGTCCTGCTGAGCAATATTGGGCTTACCACTAACCAACTGGCTGCGGATTTTTTGTGTCCGGCTGGTGTGGACTTTCGCGATTTTGCGTATCTGGCGAACTGGTGGCTGAGCACCAACTGCGGCGAACCGGCGCGGTGTGGCGGAATTGACCTTGATTATGATGGTCTTGTGGACTTCTCCGACCTTGCTCAATTGGCAGATAACTGGCTGCTATAGCGAGCAACGCGCCGGCCGGCTGCGGGCCGGTCTTGGTCCCGGCCTTATGCAGGCTCGGCGCGGGGCGGTTCTGGGAGATGAGTGCTCAGAGCCGGCCGGTGCTGTTTATGCTCAAGTTCAACTT
>JALGTV010000254.1 GCA_029821215.1 Candidatus Zipacnadia bacterium
TCTATCCCCCCAAAGCAAAAAGCCCCTTCCACAGGGCTTTTTGCCTGACCATACGTAGTTACTCCTCGGCAAACCTACATAATCAGGTGCCACCATCACTGCTTGTTGGTTACTTATGCGACCGCGAACAGATTAGTAAACAAAATATATAATTTCGCGGTCATTGCGAGGATTGGCATCCCACTGCAATACCACCCACACGCCGCCTTCGTGGGGCATGTGCAGGTCCAGGTGGAGTGTAGTTGACTCTCCAGCATCAAGCGCCGGAACTTTCTCGCTCTTCAGTAATCTGAGCAGTTCATACCCGCCGCCACTTAGCCACAAAGCTACCCGAGCTTGGCAGGTGTTACCCGGGCGATAGTCAACAATCCCTCTATTCTCCACCACTACTTCTACATCAAACATCTTGGCTCCCTCGGCGGTGTTGGCTCGGGCCGAGACAATCGCCAAATCAGGGGCTGCCTTCCTAATAGCCTCGGGGATCCTGGGAATGGATATGTCAATCGGCACCCTCACGATTCGGGCCCCCGCTGCCACCACAAATGCCACGATCAACGTTGCTACTATTACTGTCACTATCACCTTGCGGGACATCATACCAACCTCCTTTGAATTAGTGACGCCTACACCGCTGTCAGTGGAGTCGTCTTTTCTATTGTGACATTATTAATTGTACTTGGCTGGTGGCTGTATGTCAAGTAAATTGCCCACCAACTACCAAGCCAGCGTGATATAGAAGCCGTTGCAAAGGATAGCGGAGAGCTACTTGCAAGAATGAGTTGACAAAGTTTAGACTGGCAAAAGTACAGGCGCATCGGGGCAAGAGTGCCTGTCACCCCAGGCTGCCCAGCCCTAAAGTATGACATAAGCCCTGATACCACAAATGGGGGCACGTCAACAGTTGGCGATTACATCAACCACCTAAATCAGATCCTGAGTCACCCCTGACGCACGCCGAGCAAGACCGCAACAGAACCTCCGTGCTTCAGTAGAGAATAACGTATTGTACTGAGCAGTTTGCCCATTAGGCAACAAGCTGGCCACTACGGTTTGTCTTGTGCCTGACTGCATTCAACGTTGCTTGAGTCGCCCCGACGCCTCTCAGCACCCTTCCACGTGGCCCCGCCCTGTACTTGTTGGAGGAGCATAAAGGGCCAATGGCGAATTTGACTAATAAGCAATTATGTGAAAGAAGGAGGAAGACTATGGCCCAGCAGAAAACTAATGACAGCCAAGAAGTTGGTGGGGAAGAAGCGGAAGGCAATGAGATGGCAACGGTGCTGGTGGTAGACGATGACGCGGCCATGATTGCGTCTACCACGTCATGGCTGGAAGAGGCCGGCTACCGCGTCCTTATGGCCCGCAATGGCCAGCAGGCGGTGGAAGTCTTTAGTGCTCAAGGGGAGGATATTGACTTGGTAATACTGGACCTGGTCATGCCCAGAATGAGTGGAGAGGAATGCTTGGATAAGCTGGTAGAGATTGATTCTGACGTTGCAGTAATCGGGACAAGCGGCTATTACATAGATGACGCCACTTACAGCAACATTGAACCCAAGGTCAAAGCATTCATACCCAAGCCCATTAACCCGCCCATGCTGCTGAAGCTGGTGGAGCGCGTTCTGCATCCAGTCCAGGACTGATTATGTTATGGCCATGACGGCTCGTCGGACCCCGCTCTGATATCTGTTGGGCCTTAGTCGGTTGACTATGCCCTTTTACTCTGGCAAGCAGTCAGTAATAACCCCGTGCAATAGTCTTTATAGGCTTAGAAAGATAGTGTGCCGAAACGCTTAATTGCACCCAGCGCAAATTCGCAATCTTGTCCCTGAGCGCGGCGAAAGCCGGCCAGGCCGGTCCAGCTATTAGGACCATCCCAGTAGGCCATAGCCGACCAGGTATGGCCAAAGTCATCCCGGTCGGCATGCTCCACAAACAGGTCTACTGATGCCGACTGATACAGCTCGGGGAAGTAAGCACCGATGGTGTGAAAGTCCCGCCCCAGAGGATCTTCTCCTATCTCGGCATACAGATCCAAATAACCGGGCATCGCTGGGTAGCAAATGTCGCCGCTGACTCCCCAGTCTTCACCTCGCTGGCGCAAAGCATTGATGGCAGCCTGACCGCCGGCAAATGGTACAGATAGGCGGGCCAGTGATGCTCCTACCCGAACTGGTGGCTGGCCCCACGATTCGTAATCATCCACCCAGGCCAACAGCATTCCATACTTGTCGGTCTGCCGGCGCAGCGAGACGCCGTCAAAATGAACTGTCCCAAACAGACTTCCCAGGCCACTGTTATTCAC
>JALGTV010000255.1 GCA_029821215.1 Candidatus Zipacnadia bacterium
CAGCGACTGACACCTGATACTTTATACGAGCGCTACCAGGCCTTGCGGGGGATGGTTGACTTTGCCGCTCTATCAGCCGAGGAGTTGACGTCTACCACTCAGGCGTCTGCTTACATGTCCAGCGCGCACAGTTGAGGGTAAGCATATCAAATTCCAGCAGTCTGCCGTCCTCAAGCACCTCAAAATCCTCATGAATCTCCGAATCCACTCCGACTTCAGCCAGAATATCAGCCAGCATCGGTGAAGTCGCTGCATAGTCGTGAGCTGGGCCACCGCGGAGAATAAGGTTGCACACCCAATATCGTTCCTTCAGCGTTTCTCCAGGGCAATAGCCCGCGCGAAGCCGCTGTCCAGAGCAAATGCCACCGGCAGAGTCATAAAGAAAAACTCCCGCTGGTGTAGATCATCCAGTACTACTCTTTCCACTATGCAGATGTCCTGAGACATGAGTATATCATGCAGCTCCCGGCAGGCGGGTATACCTGGCCCCATGGGGAACCAGCAATCAGTCCCCACCAGCTTTATCTGGCGGTCAACCATCCACCGGGCGGCATCGGGAGTCAACAGGGGCATGGCTTCCACATCGGTGCGCGTCTCCGGCATTCCGTTGCGGCACAGCAGGATATGGCCGGGCTGGACGATATCACCCACTTCCCGTTCCAGGATTTCACCGGTAACCAATCGGTCGGCCGGCTCGTCAATGGATAGTAGCACCGCCGGGCCGAAGAAGTCTTCCAGTGGCATATCGGTGATAACTTTGCCATCCTCATAGAAATGCGCTGGCGCTTCTACATGGGTACCCACGTGGGTATGTAGCCGGGATATGTCCATCTTGAAACTGTCATCCGCCAGCCGCCCCACGCTGACCTCCAGAGGGCGGTCATCGGTGCCGGGGGGTTCAATAACCGGCGATAGGTCTACTAAGCGATATTGGTCCAGATCAATTGTAAACACAGTTGGCAAACCTCCAGTAAATCATGAAAGTGGGTACTATCCGCACTGCTGCTCGACCATACACAGTAGCCGATAGATACTATCACATCTGCACGTGTAACGCAAGCAATAGCAGCCGCGCCCTGGGGCCGGTTGCGGTTGACCCTCTCGTGGCCTTGTTGTATGCTATGGGTGTGATGTACTAACTGAAGCCAATTTACCTTCCGAGGCACATTATGACTATTACCGAGAAAATCCTGGCCCGGGCAGCCGGGCGTGATGAGGTCAAGCCCGGTGAATTTGTGACCTGTAACCTGGACTTGGTCCTCGCCAACGATATCACTGCGCCCATCGCCATCCACGAGTTTGAGCAGATGGGCGGTGCGGGGGTGTTTGATCCGCAGCGCATTGCCCTGGTGGCTGACCATGCTACCCCCAACAAAGACATCCAGGCGGCGACCAACACCAAGCTGCTGCGGGATTTCGCCCGCCAGCAGGGCATCGGCCACTTCTATGAGGCCCAGGGGGGCGGCATAGAGCATATTATCCTGCCCCAGAAGGGCCTGGTGCTGCCGGGGCAGGTGATCATTGGCGCCGACTCCCACACCTGCACTTACGGGGCATTGGGGGCGTTTGCTACCGGTGTAGGCTCTACTGATGCCGCCGCCGGGATGATCCTGGGAGAATGCTGGTTCCGGGTGCCGCCAAGCCTAAAATTTGTCTTCACGGGGCAACTCAACAAGTGGGTCAGCGGCAAAGACCTGATCCTGTATACCATCGGCCAGATTGGCGTGGGGGGCGCCCGCTATATGGCCATGGAATTCACCGGGCCAGTGATTGACCGTCTGCCTATGAGCAGCCGTTTCACCATCTGCAATATGGCCATTGAGGCCGGTGCGAAAAACGGCATCATCGCCCCTGACCGCACGACCCTGGACTGGGTGCGGCACCGCACTGACCGGAAGTTTGAGGTATTTAGCAGCGACGCGGATGCCGAGTATGCCCGGGTTATTGAATTTGACGCTGCCCATATTGAGCCGCAGGTAGCCTTCCCCCACCTGCCGGAGAATACCCGGGGAATCTCGGAGGTCGGCGAGATAACCATTGACCAGGCGGTAATCGGGGCTTGCACTAACGGCTGGCTGGAGGACCTGCGCGTAGCCGCCAACATACTGAAAGGCCGCCAAGTCGCCGCGGGAGTGCGCTGCATCGTCATCCCCGGCAGTCATCAGATACACCTCCAGGCCACGCAGGAGGGGCTGGTAGAGACTTTCCTGGAGGCCGGCTGCCTGGTCAGCACCCCCACCTGCGGGCCTTGCCTGGGTCTGCACATGGGCTGCCTGGCTGCCGGTGAGCGGGCGGTCGCCACCAC
>JALGTV010000256.1 GCA_029821215.1 Candidatus Zipacnadia bacterium
GGCTATAAGCGCCAGATCCGGCGGATGTGCGCGGCCGTGGGCCTGGAGGTTATCTCGCTGAAGCGGATAAGGATGGGCAAGCTCCAGCTCGGATCACTTGGATTGGCGGCAGGACAGTATGTGAGAATTGAGAGAAACGACATCTGTGGTTAGCGCTACTCCGCTGGCAGCCAGGACCGATAAGGATTGCCGGCCCCACCGGCGCTGGCGAAGTCACACAGGACCAGGGGTTGGCCGGCCACGGTGTCCACTTCCAGCATCAGCAGCGGCGGGGGATACGGTGCCTGCACCGGTAGCAGCCGGGCATTAAGTCGGTCCAAGTCAATGCTGGGCACTTCGTCAGGATCAAAGGAGTTTAGGCGCTGGTCATAGGTCAGCAGAATAGGTCCGCGGTATAGCGACACTTTCCCCGCACATTCCTGTTCTCCTACCCAGCAGCGCAGAGACATGTCCATGTCCAGTTCTATCGTGTCTCCGGGTTGCCAATGGCGATGTAGTTCGCAGTAGGTACCCGGCTCGGCGGGGACAGGCTCCCCGTTGACGAGGACGCTGGTTTGCGCCGACCAGGCCGGAACGCGCAGATATAGGACGAAGTCGCGGGGCTGGTCGGGGGTGATGGCTATTCGCACTTCTCCATCCAGCGGGTATGAGGTCTCCTGGGTGGCAGTAACCTGACCGCCATCGGGTAAGTCAGCAGTGATAGAGCCGGGGCCGTAAAAGTTAAGCACAATACCCTGCTCGCAGGTCATAAGTGCCCAGTCCCGAAGTACGGCTAAACCCCGAGCGGCGGCGGCCGCGCAGCAATTAAGGTCGGGGCCTCCCGCATGAGCCTGCCAGTTGTGGTCCTGCAGAAAAGCATGCCTATAGCCATCCATAGGTGTATTGTACGTCCACCACCGGCCCGAGGGGTGCATGGCGCCCATCATCCCGTTATAGAAGCTTAGCTCCAGCTCATCAGCGACGGTAGCACCTCCGGTCATCCTCAGCATATCTACGCTCAGACACATCCAGGCCACTGTGCAGCAGGTTTCAATAGCGCCCTGCGCATAAGGGTTGCCGCACGCCTGCTCGCCGGTAGAGAATCCGCCGGTGTTATGCCGGTCCAGGCGACGAATACTGTCCCAGATGTGAGTGAAAGCCTGGCGATATTTGTCCTCTCCTGTCAGCCAGTAAAGCTCCGCCAGTCCCTGAAACGTATGCAGTAATTCCCATCGACAGGCCGTGAACTCATAAAACTCTTTGTCTTCCCGCACCCCCTGCATGAACTGGCTGGCTCCTGCCCGGTCGGAATCGGCTACAATCCACAGGGCCGTGTCCAGGTACTGTTGCTTGCCAGCGTGACGATATAGTAGTACCAGGACATGCAACACCGCCATATTCATCTGCCCCAAGCTTCCGTCATTTACCAACCGCTCCCGGCCCCGACCGAAGGTTTGACAGATCAGGTCGGCTGCCTGACAGGCGGCGTCCAAGGCGGGCCGATAGCTGGTTATCTGGAAGTAGCGTAGTAGGGCAAGCGTCACATGGTAATGACCCCAGACGTCCCAGTTTTCACCGGTCAGGCGCTCCTTGGTCGGGAAAGGGCCCAAGTAACCATCAGACCCTTGGGTATCTATGATATCGTGGACCATCTCGTCAATCAACACCCAGAGGCGCTCATCGCGAGTCTGCTGCCAAATCTGCAAAGCGCCGACTAAGTACTTGCCGGCGAATTCCCCTGACCAGGGCACGAGCTTCCGCATAGGCTTGCGGTCACGGTCCCGAAACATCTGAATAATGGCTGGATTGGCTCGAGGAAAGACTAACAGCCAGTTGTCTACAACGGTTTGCAACCAGTGGCCTACAACGCCATCTAGGGAGAACCGGGTATCCCCGGCTGTTGCCTCAAAGGTCGGTGGTATGGCAGTGGCGATTAGTGGTGCAGGGTTCTGCGGCATATTCAGTTTCCCTTCTTTAGATGCCGACTGCGTGTTCTCTGCGAGCTCTGCTGCGGACCACCCTCATGTGGATACGGGGAATGGAATGCCGGCCAGGATTGCGATAATCGCAATCACCACCAGCAGCTTACAACAGGCAATCTATCTAACTTGGCAGCAAGTGTGGCATTATCCCTCGCTGCTGTCAAGCCTGCGCTTCACTGAGCCTGCGGCGAGCAGCCCCTCTGAGGGGCCATAGTATTGTCTGTGGGGAAGGGGCCGGCCTCGGTGTGCTCAGTCGGCCCGAATTAAATTTGCTACCCGGCTATCCCCGCTTCCTGGAGCATCTGGGTGAACAACTGGGCATTCTGAACTGCCTGGGCCTGAT
>JALGTV010000018.1 GCA_029821215.1 Candidatus Zipacnadia bacterium
GTTTTCAAGCTGAGGGGGCGGCCCCTATGGTACATGGGGAACCGGTAGCCAATCCCGAAACGGTGGCTACTGCCATTCGCATCGGCAACCCCGCCCGCTGGCAGGATGCCTCCCAGGCTGTGGACGAATCCGACGGTCAGGTAGAAATTGTCACTGACGAGGAAATCCTGGCTGCTTATGCCCAGTTAGCCAGTACCGAGGGCATTTTCGTAGAGCCAGCTTCCGGCGCTGGAGTAGCGGGCATCAAGAAGCTGGCTGAGCAAGGATTTTTCGGGGAGGAACCGGTCACCGTGGTCTGCACATTGACTGGCCATGGCCTGAAGGACCCAGATCGAGCCGTAGCCGCGGCTGGGGAACCAGAAAAGGCCCCCGCGGACTTGGATACTATCATACAAATGCTGCAGCTATAATCACAACTACTGCGGAGGTGCGACCCGTGTCAGAAGCTGCTGAAGAGACTGTTCTAACTACTAATTTGCCCGGAGCCATCAGCCGGCGGTCAGGCAAGGTGCGTGACATTTACCAGTACGAAGATGGCTTGCTGCTGGTCGCCACTGACCGCATCTCAGCCTTTGATTGCGTGATGCCCAATGGCATTCCAGGTAAAGGCTTTGATAAAACTCGCCATATTATTCCTAATCATCTGCTATCGGTAAATGTCGGGGATTTCCCACCTCAAGTTGCCGAATATAGCGATATGTTACGGGGGCGGACAATGTGGGTGCGCCAGGCCAAGGTCATACCAGTCGAGTGCGTGGTCCGCGGCTATTTGTCTGGTTCAAGCTGGCGCTCATATAAGGAGACTGGCCAAATCTGTGGACGCAAGCTGCCTGCGGGATTGGTGGAGTCAGACAAGCTGCCGGAACCCATTCTTACTCCGGCTACCAAGGCTCCCAACGGTCATGACGAGAATATTACAATGGAGCGGTTGGTGGAGATTACTGGCCCCAGTTTAGCTGAGGATCTGGAGGAAAAGTCGCTGGAATTGTACCGATTCGCCGCTGACTTCGCCCGCCAGAGGGGCTTTATCCTGGCCGATACCAAATTTGAGTTCGGTCTGATCAACGGTGATTTGCTGCTGATTGACGAGATTCTTACTCCTGACTCTTCCCGCTACTGGGATGTCAACCAGTATGAGCCCGGACAACCGCAACGAGCCTACGACAAGCAGTTTGTCCGCGATTACCTGGATACCTTAGATTGGGATAAGGAACCTCCCGCGCCCCAGTTGCCTCCCGAAGTCATCACTCAGACCCGCCAAATCTACCTGGAGACCCTGCACCGGATAACCGGCCAGTAGGCCTACTTGTGGGCGTGGGTTGCCAGGCCACGATAGCCAGTCCGACGGGCGTCTCGCCCGTCGGGTTGGGGGGACAGGCGAGACGCCTGTCCGACTGACGGTGGGCAGGATGTCGGTGGTAGCAGCTTAGGAGAGCTGCGATTATGGAGCGGCGGATGAGACTGCAACGGAAATTGGTGGAGACAGTTAACCAGCACCAGATGCTTCAGGCAGGGTATCGGATACTGGTGGCCGTCTCCGGCGGGCCGGATTCTATGGCGCTGCTGCACGCTCTTTATACCCTCGCCGATGAATTGGACATCAAACTGGCCGTCGCCCATCTCAACCATCAACTGCGCGGGCCAGCGGCTGATGGGGATGAAGCCTATGTGAAGCAATGGTGCAAGCAGTGGGACCTGCCCTTTTTTGCCCAGCGGCAGGATATTGCCAAGCTGGCCGCTCAGCAAAAGCTCTCGGTGGAAGAAGCAGGCCGCCAGGCCCGCTATAGCTTTTTCGCCCGCCTGGCCGATGAACACGATTTTGATCGGGTAGCTCTGGGTCATACGGCCACCGATAGAATCGAGACACTGCTAATCAATCTGCTCCGTGGGACAGGGCTGTCGGGTTTGTGCGGTATCCCGCCCCGACGCGGTCGATTTATCCGCCCTCTTATTGCTGCCTGGCGCAATGAGACGGCGGCCTACTGCCGTCAGTATGATTTGCAGCCCCGGTTGGACGCCAGCAACTTAAGTTCTGACAATTATCTGCGCAACCAAGTACGGCTGGAATTGCTGCCCCTGTTGGAGAGCGAGTATGCTCCCCATATCCAATCGGCACTGCTGCGCCTGGCCCAGGCTGCCCAGCAAGAGCTAAGTTGGACTGAGCCGCTGGTCCAAGCCGCCTACCAGCAAGCTGCTGAGGATAATGACCATAGCCTCAGCCTGGATCTGGCCCAGTTAGCGGACATGGCCCCGGGCCTGCGCTATCGGCTTTTGCGCCAGGCCTTAGTCAGGTTGCGTGGTGATGCCGCCGATATAGAGGCAGTGCACTACAATATGCTCCAGCAGCTTATTGGCAAGGCCCAGACAGGCGCTGAGATGCACCTGCCAGGTGCAATATCGGCCCGACGCGGGTATAATAGTATTGAGTTAAGTACAGGCGGCCATGGCAGTTCGGAGTCAGGTGAGGCAATTGGCGGGCATTACATTCTGCCTGTACCCGGTAAAGTGAGAATCCCGCAGGTGGAGCTGACGGTAAGCACTGAGCTGACCCGCAAGCGGCCAGCCAAACTGGGCAACGCACGGGGACGTCAGGTTACTGTGGATGGCCAGGTCATAGGGCAGGTTCTGTTGGTACGCGGCTGGCAGCCCGGTGACAGCTTCCAGCCACTGGGCTTGTCAGGACATAAGAAACTACAAGACTTGTTTGTTGATAAGAAAGTTCCGCGCCATGAGCGGGGCCGTATTCCGTTAATCGTTACCGGTGATGATCAAATCGTATGGGTCGTCGGCTACCGACTGGCCGATCCATTCAAGGTTACTCCCCGGACGAAGGTTTTTGCTATAATTAGCGCCACCGGGGAGGACCACATCCCGGCATCTTCTGATAATCAGGATGACATATAAATGAAGAGACAGAATCCGTTCGTCATAGTATTGGTAATTAGCGCCATTGTGTTCGCTTTCTATATGATTCCCCGGCTATCGGGTCAAGCCGTAGTCGTCAAGGAATATGAGTATTATAGCGCCTTCATAAAAGACATAGAGGCGGGCAAAATTGCCACCGTTCGCTTGATTGGGGGCGAACGTGCCGAAGGCGAGTTTGTCCCGAATGCTTTTGCCGGCACCGGCAAACACTATGAGAAGTATCGGGTGGAATTCCGCCATGATCCCGAACTGGCCGAAAAGCTCAGAGAGAACTACCCCAATGTGAAGGTCGGCACGCCCGCCCAACTGTGGACCGACCGATTGCTGACCATCGGAGGCACTGTACTGTTACCCATCCTCATATTGGTGGTCTTCTGGCTGCTGATTATGCGGCAGATGCGGGCCGGCGGCACTCAGGCGTTCCAGTTTGGCCGCAGCCAGGCCAAGTTGCTGGGTGAGAACTTTGACCGGGTAACCTTTGATAACGTAGCCGGCATGGAGGAGGTCAAAGAGGAACTTGAGGAAGTAGTGGAGTTCCTTAAGGAACCCGAGCGATTCCGCGCCTTAGGAGCCAATATTCCCCGGGGCATATTGCTGGTAGGGCCGCCGGGCTGCGGCAAGACCCTGTTGGCCCGGGCCGTGGCTGGTGAGGCGGGAGTGAACTTCTTCTACATCAGCGGTTCTGACTTTGTGGAGATGTTTGTCGGGGTAGGGGCGTCGCGGGTCCGTGACTTGTTTGACCAGGCTAAGCAGCACCTGCCAGCCATAGTATTCATTGATGAGCTGGATGCGGTCGGGCGTTTGCGGGGAGCAGGACTGGGTGGGGGCCATGACGAACGGGAGCAAACTCTCAATGCTCTGTTGGTGGAATTGGACGGGTTTGACCCCAATGCCGACGTGATCATCCTGGCAGCCACCAACCGGCCCGACATCCTTGACCCGGCCCTGCTGCGCCCGGGTCGCTTTGACCGCCGGGTAGTGGTACCCAATCCCGATGTCAAAGAGCGGGAGGCGATACTGAATCTGTATGTGAAGGATAAGCCTTTGGCCGATGGTATTGATCTATCTATCGTGGCCAAGCGCACGGTCGGATTCTCGGGGGCTGATCTGGAGAATCTGGTTAATGAGGCCGCCTTGTTAGCTGCTCGGCGCCGCCAACAGGAAATCACCATGGCGGAGTTTGACGAAGGTATGGAGCGCATTATTGCCGGCCCCGAGCGTCGTAGCCGGGTCATCAGTGATCGTGAGCGCAAGATTCTGGCCTATCATGAGGGCGGGCATGCGCTGGTCGGCTCGATGCTGCCTAACTTTGACCGCACCTACAAGGTAACCATTCTTCCCCGCGGGATGAGCCTCGGGTACACCATAAATCTACCGGAAGATGACCGGTATATCATGACTGCCTCGGAGTTGCACGACCATATCACTCAGGCGCTGGGCGGCCGAGTGGCCGAGGAACTCAAGTTTGACGACGCAACCACCGGGGCAGCTAATGACCTGGAGAGAGTCTCCCAGATGGCCCGGCAGATGGTTACTGAATACGGCATGAGCGACGAGCTGGGGCCTATTACCTATGGCAGGCGCCACGGGCCGGTATTCTTGGGGAAAGAGCTGGCTGAAGAGCGTAACTACTCTGAAGATGCCGCCCAGAAGATTGATGCCGAGATCCGGCGCATAGTAGACGAGGCCTACCAGCGAGCCAAAGACATCCTCCAGCAGCATTGGGATAAGCTGGAGCTGCTGGTGGAGGCCCTGTTAGAGCATGAAACCCTGACCCTGGAAGAAGTCGCGGCTATCATCGAGCACAGCCAACTACCCGAACCGCAACCCGATGCACAACCAGAGCCGGCCGAAATACATAGTGATGCGGAAAAACAAACGGAGGCCGAATCCACCGAGCCGGCTGCCGGTGTCGTACCGCCTCCGGTGCCTGATACTCCCTGATCCAACCCCTCGCCCCCATGGCTGACGCCACCACCTGTTACCTGAGTCTGGGCAGTAACCTCGGCGACCGAGCCGCCAATCTGGCCGATGCGTTGCGCCGACTGCGGAATCATCCCCAATTGCAGATTCTGAACGTATCCTCGGTCTACCAGACTGCTCCAGTCGGCCCCCAGGACCAACCCGATTTCTACAATATCGTGGCACAGGTAGAAGCGAATTGCACCGTCAAAGAACTCCTGGAGATAGCCCAACAAGTAGAACAGGAAATGGGGCGGGTGCGCGAGGAGCACTGGGGACCACGCAATATTGATATTGACATTCTGCTCTATGGCACAGAGACCATTGATACGCCCGAGTTGCAAGTCCCCCATCCGCAGATGATGCAGCGGCAGTTCGTGTTAGTCCCCCTGGCCGAAATTGCCCCTGACCTTATCTTACCCAATGGGCAAACCGCTGCCGACGCCGCCCTCCCCGATGACCCAACCATCCAGTGCCTGGATATTCAGTTGTGGTGACGGCATATCCTGCCGTCTGCCGCTCAGGTGAGCTTTACCAGCAGCACCATCGCCACAACTATCACTCCGACTACTGCTGCCGCCCATAGCAAGTTCCATTTCTCCTCCCTACTCAGATGAAATTCTCGCCAGTTGGCAATGAGAAAGCCGGCCGCTATGAAGGGTAACAGCGGAGCTGCGGCGGGCACAAAGAACAGGGTGGTTAGCCCTGCCGCCAGCAGTATTCCAATTATCAATCCGGTGCGGCCTAAGTTGAATCTCAGTCGGGCGGCCGCTCTGAGAAAGACGGCCAGGAATATGAAATCCCCCAGGCCCATAGTGATGAATCTGAGGCCGGCGACTCCTTCGGGACCAGTGGCCGAGCCGACTTCGGGAATCTGTACTGATAGGGCCGCTACCACTTGTGGGGCTTGGGCTAAGAACTTGCCCGTCGGCCCCCAGTAGACGGTGAATATGTCAGCCGCAGCCGCCACTATGCACACGGGCACCAGAATGTTAGCCTCCCGTATAATGCGCGATATCAGTCGGCCGATTAGCAGGCAAAAGAGAAGAAACATCACACTAACAGCCGGGCCGACTGCCAACTGATTCACTGCACCGCCCGCGGATAGCCGCCGTAGTGTCAGCCACAATCCTCCCACCACCACCATAGCTGCCAACTCCACCATGCCAGACAGATTTATCTGAGCACCCAGCACTATCAAGCTTACTGATATCCCCATAAAGATTACGGTGGCGGCTATAGTGGCGGGCAATGGAGGGATACTACGCAGTAGGGGCGCGGTCAGCAACAATAGGTAGGCGGAAACCAGCAGAAGTAGGAACCGGATGACTGTGTTTCTCACGTTCGGGACTTAACTCCAGTCGCGAGGGGTAATGTAGTCTTAGTCCGAGTCCTGCACCTCCACTAACTTTCCCCCTTCTACGCTATGCTCGGTCAACTCTTTGTCGGCATCAAAGTGCATGGTAAGGCATATCAGATTGGGGCACTCGGTGCCCAAAAGCTCTTTGGTCAGCAGATACCCACTGGCCGGCGAGCTGTGGCTATTCTCTTCATCTTCCGGGGGCGCAAATTGCTCCTGCAGCTCATAGACCTTTTCAATGCGGGTGCATATCATCTCCCCGCACTGGTCACACTCTACTTTGACCCGCAAAGCCGGAGCCATCCCGTTGCCGCCGGCGGACTCCTCGCCCCAAAAAATTTCTTGCAGCCGCTCTAAAAATGTCGCCATAAACCTGCTTCCTAATTAGATCCGGGCGTATTCCTGTTTGACCGGAGCTTTCACCCTGGAGATAGGAAGGCCAATACTACATAAAGTATATCACCACCAACACATCTGTCAACCAAAAAGGTCTTGACAATAGAACATTTGTTTGATATAATAGAATACTGCATGAATACAGGAGGCGAGGTTAATGAGGATTCAATCACTGGAGGCGTTTGGCGTACATGGAGACCTACTATCCGCCTGGGAGCACTACTACGGCCCCCACCTATTACCGGTTCAGGCGGCCGCTGTGGCCGAGGCCGGGGTGCTCAGCGGCCGTAGCGTGGTAGTCTGTGCTCCCACCGGAGCCGGCAAGACTTTCATCGGCGAGATGGCTGCCCTGCGGGCGGCCACCAAAGGGCAGCGGGCCGTTTACTTGGTGCCCACTAAAGCTTTGGCTGAGGAAAAATACAGTCTATTGGCTCACATATACGATTCGTTGGGCCTGCGCATTATCATCAGCACTCGGGATCGCCGCACCACGGACAGCAGCTTAGTGCGCGGTGACTTTGACATTGCCATCTGCGTACCCGAGAAACTGCGATTCCTGCTCAGCCAGTCGCCGGGAATAGCTCGTCACATAGGGTGTGTGGTTGTTGACGAACTCCAGCTAATCGGCGACTCTCACCGGGGGCTGTGTCTGGAGGTGCTGCTGGCTCAGATTCTCAGCCGCGCTCCTCAGCCCCAGATTGTTGGACTGTCGGCGGTAATTGACGATCCGGAGGGATTGGCGAATTGGCTGGGGGCCCGGTCGGTGTGTGTCCACCACCGTCCGGTAGAGCTGCGCAAGGGCGTTTTGGCCCAGGGCATATTCCATTATCAGGAGCACAACAGCGGCATGATTGACCAGGAGGAGTTGGGGCTTGATTACTCCGGATTGACGTTTGCCGAGACGGCGGTCCAACTGGGTAGCTGGCTGGCCGAGCGGGGCGAGCCCACCCTTATTTTCCTGCGGGACAAGGCCAGCACAGTGCGTCTGGCTTATCATCTAACAGAAGCATGCCAGCTACCGGCAGCCGAGGAAACCCAGAAGCATCTGGCTGCGCTTCCGCTCACGGCGGCCCGGCGCCAGCTTGCTGAGCTACTCGGTGCCGGCGTGGCTTTTCACAACGCTGATTTGCAGTTTGAGGATCGGCAAGTAATTGAAACTGGCTTTGCCCGAGGTGAGATTGGCCTGCTCTGTAGCACCTCTACTTTAGCCATAGGCGTTAATGTGCCAGCTAAGAATGTCATTTTGGACCCCTATCACTGGGAAGACACCGCCGGTAGCACACGGCCGACGCTGGCCCCGCTGAGCCGGGCTGATTACGAGAATATGGGCGGGCGGGCTGGTCGCCTGCGCTTTAATGATGACTTCGGGCGAGCTATATTATTGGCCGATACCCAGTTTAGGCAACAAGCTATGTTTGACCGCTATGTGACCGCCCCTTTTGAGCCAGTTATCTCCGGGTTATCTCAGCAGCCACCTCTTACCCAGTTGCTGTCCCTGTGCGCGACCGGTCGCCAGGCTACCGAAGCTGACCTGGCCCACGTGTACCGGCATACCTTCACCGCCCACCAGCAGAACATCACCAACGCTGCCGTCCTACCTGCTCCCTTACAGGCAGTGACTCAACCAGCCGTAGACTGTGACCTGCTCAGTCAGAGTCCTATTAGCGGAAGATTGACAGTGACCGCCCAGGGCCGGCTGTGTGGGGCCAGTGGCCTCAGCCTGATGGGGTTTCGCTGGCTGAGCCACTGGGTAAAAGCCAGCGACGGAGAGGTCCTTTCTCGCCTGGCTGCCTTGCTTGCTGCCTGTGCCGCGCCTGAGGCCCGGGCGGTAGCCGGTCCGCTGGGCGCAGCTCAGCTTGAGGCCGGCGACCCGATAGTCCAAGTACGCGAGATAGCTGCTCAGCGAGGAGAAAACACGCAAATCCTCGAGCAGGTCCTGGCTGCTGCCGACCTTACCTCCTACCAGCGTTTGCAGGCGGCCAAGCTGACCCTGGTACTATTACAATGGGCCACTGCCCAGCCCACCTCAGAAATAGAAAAGGCTACCCACTTATCTGCGGGTCGCCTGCAATTGTGTGGTGAGACAGTGGGGTGGCTGGTGCAGATGATCTCCCAAATCGGCGCCCAGGCGGGGTGGTCACCTACTCAGTGTGCCGACTTGATGCGCTGGGCTGACTGTCTATCCGGTGGCTTACCGGCTGAGGCACTACCCCTGTACCGGGCAGCACATCGCTTGCTGGTCCGCGACCATATCCTCAAGCTGTTGGAGGCGGGTGTTGATAGTTGGCAAACGCTACTGGACCTGTCCGCCGAGCGCCAGCGTCAACTATTGCCCACTATTGATTGGGACCAGGTACGGTTTGCTGAGAAGGGAGTCACCAGCCCCGCCCCCCGACCGCCAGTCACTACCTGTCCAGCCCCACCATCAGATCTCTCACCAACACCTCAGCCCATATTGGTGATGGACCACCAGCGACCCGACCAGGTGATATTCCGCGGCCATGAGATTTATCTGCGTCCGGCCGAGTACAAACTGCTGCGCGCCCTGGCCTCAGCACCCCGCCGCTGTGTCAGCTATGATTCAATCTATAACAACATTTGGGGAGTTGACGAAATAGTAGAGCCGTCCCAAGTATATTGGCACCGCTATCAGGTGGTCAAAAAGCTAAAAGAAGCCAGCAAACCCGGTGCTGACGCCATCCCCATCATAACCATCCCTCGCCGTGGCTATATGTTGGACCTATCTCCCGACCAGGTCAAGCTCAGATAGCAATGGAGGTAGCCCAGCGCATCCAGCCTGCCTATGGAGGTGTGCTCGTTGCAGCGCTATATCCTTCCGGGGGGTCTATCCCCAATCACAGCTATACTACCAGAGACTGTTGTAAAAGGTAATCGCAGGCTACTTAATCAGAGCAAAACGGGCAAAGTTGACCAGCTACAGTTAGACCCATATCGGGGCAGGGATGCCTCTCCTACAGGTTTTTCAACAGTGTTTACCAGGTTGCCCCTCCCCATATCCCTTTGAAGAACCAGGATACAAAAAAAGGTCCCACAGCCAGCCACCTTCCACGTGTCGGCTGTGAGACCCGGGGGAGAGCTTTTACACCCCCCACACGGCTATAATAGTAACACGACTTCCACGTTATGTCAACAATGTTTCCACAAGATATTAAGTAAACAAATTGTAAATGACTCGCTTTGGGGCCGTAGTGCGACCCCTAACAGTACTTTTGGGGGTACCCGCCGCGGTTAGAATTGTCCGAGCCTTTCTTCCTCGTGGGGACAATCATCCCCCTGATTCTGGCACTAAACCACCCTTCGTCTCCACCCCGAAACTGCTCCGGGACAGCGGCCAGAAAAATTTTTCGCGAGGGAGGAGGAAACCGATAACTTTTGCTGAATTGCAATATTGACTATCAGCAACCATTCATCGTTCAGCTACCTTCCATAACAGTGTCGCGGTGAATGGCGGGGGAGAGGGCTGTTACGCCGCCCACACAAATAGCCACTCGGTAAAGCCCGCTCTCCCCTCTCAATTGGCTGAGTCACTATCCAGGGGAGAGATTTTGTTGGCGAAGCACAAGCTGCCCACAAGCGTCAATAAGTATGGCCCAGTTAGTCTGACCGGTTTGCATCCTCGCCTTTGGTCCGCGCTGGTGTACCCCACCCCATCCCCACAAGTAGTACCCCCTCCTGGCCATTACTTTCTGGCACCCCACCAGCAGCAAAAGCCAATACCATACCTCCACCAGAGAAGTACCATACTTCCCCAAAGACTTGCCCATCACTGGGATAGTAGACTGACACTGTCATTCCAACTACCCAGGAGGGTGAACATTAATGACAGTGTCTCATCACTACAGCCGCACAGTATCTGCCGCCGGCCATCTCCCGGCACAATCACCTGAAGAGCTGGCGAAGGAAGCTGACGAACTTCTCCGCCAGAGCAAGGAGCGGATGGGCCAAGGAGACTATCCGTTCTATACCGAGGCTTGGATTCGCCACCTTAGTCAAGCCGATGCTGATCTACCCCTCCCCGAAGACCGTGGGGGTCTTGACCTTCACAGCTTCAAGGAAGCTTGTCTGCGGTTGGTAGCCCAGACTCCAATGTCCCGCCAATACAGACAGGCTCTCCGCCTCAGAATGAAAGACTTAACGTTTCAGGAAATTGGCGAGCAGATGGGGGTCAGCCTGAGTCAGGCCCGGCGGTGGGTAAACCGGGCTACTGGGCTACTGGCTGCAGCCGTGGTTGATCCTGATGACCTGCTCAACCAAGACGAGGCTATCCAGGCTGCCTATTATGAAGACACGCACCGCTATGGCTATCGGGGGGAACGCCACTGTAAGCCGGGCCACGAAGCCTGCCAGAAAACCGGCATATGCACTCGCCGCTGGTACCTGATGTATGAAACCGACTAAGCAGGGAACTGAAGCCAGACGAAGAACCTAACTGGTAGCTGGATGTTACAGTGCAATTGGCTACGGGAGGTTGCTTATGAGTCTGGGTATAGTTGCTCTGCTGGTGACGGTAGTAGTGTCCATCATGGCGGTCCGGGTCGGTGCCGTGGCTCTGGAACTAACCGGTTTAGAGCACTCAGTGGCTCGGTTTCAGGCCCTGTCGGCGTTCACTGGTACCGGCTTTACCACCCGCGAAGCTGAGGAGGTAGTGGGACACGCGCAACGGCGCCGCATTGTCTCGCTGTTAATCCTGGTGGGTAACGCTGGTCTGGCTGCCATAATTGCCAGTCTGGTCTATTCGTTTACTGAGCCAGCGGCAGCAGTCTTGGTGCTACTGCAGATCACTGCCTTGCTACTATTATTGTACCTGCTGTACCAACTGCTCATCTGGCCTCGCTTGTCCCAGCGAATTGACCAAGCCATCAAGCACCAGCTCCAGCAACGCACCCAGTTGACCTCAGCCCAGATACAGGAATTGCTCCAGCAGAGCGAAGGTTGGGGCATAGCTCGCGTAGAGGTGCCCGCGGGGTGCCGCTTTGCCGGGCAAACCCTGGCTGCAACCCGCCCCCGTGACCATGGACTGCTCATCGTGGCCATTGAGCGTGAAGGGCAACTAATCCCCTCTCCTAAGGGAACCGACTCGGTACAAGTGGGTGACCGACTGGTTGTCTATGCTCAACTTGATCAGTTACCTGACTTGTTCCACGACCAGCTCCGCCCGCCGGCTGCGCCATCTCCAACTTAGCGTATAGAGCCAGGCAGTATTCGCTTGGGGCCATCACTGCTGTTGGGGGTGGACCTGGTCGGGGGGCCAGGGGTCAAGTGCGCGGCGGCCAGTGGCCCACAGCAAAGTTTTGACGAACTGGTCGCTGGGAGTGAAAACCACCCGGAATTGGGGAGACTGGTGGGGGTTTATGATTACTGCCATTCCTTCCTCGCCTAACACAGCAAAGCCCGAATAAAGCCATTCATCATCGTCGGGAGCCTGGCATATCAGGTCAATCTGGTCCAGCGGTATCCAACGACTGTTAAATAGCCCCTGTCGCACCTGGATGTGAGTGTCAGTGAGTAAATAGCGTAACGGAATCCGCCAGCCGAAAAAGTACAGTCCAACGCCCGCTGTTATTACCAGCCACAGGACCACCTCTCCAATGCTGCCCGGCACTACACCCACCAAAGTCAATATTGATAGCAGCAGAGGCACAGCAATCGTCGCAATGGCCATCCGCACCACTTGGGGAGGGACAGGGGGAGTTTCCTGAGTTATTACCCGATGCTCCATTAACATCTAAGCACCCGCCTCGGCTCAATGCTGGCGGCGAAGGTATGACACTGTCCAGCGCGAATAGTCCTCATAGTACATCGGCGCTTTCCGTTCTCAAGTATAGTACTGTACATGCCGGCCTCCACTGGCAAAGTGGTACCAGCATAACCGCGCCGATAAGGGAGGGCCATCAATGAAGTTCTGCATCTGTAACGAGATATTTCAGGACTGGGATTTGCGCGATCAATTTCAGGCGACCGCACAGATGGGCTTTGACGCTCTGGAGATTGCCCCTTTCACTATTGACAATTCAGTGCGCAACATCACATCTCAGACGCGTGAACATATACGTCAGCTATCAGCCCAATTTGAGGTGGAAATAGCCGGTATCCACTGGCTGCTGGCCGGCACGACCGGCTATCATGTCACCGACCCTGACGATACGGTTCGCGATGAATGATTGGCTGCATCTACAATCCTTTGTTCCTTGAACATGGCCCGCCCTGGCACCCAGAGAATGCTCAGCGGCTGGAGGCTATTATTGAACGGCTGCACGGTAGCGGCCAATGGACATGACCCTTATTACATTGAGTACGTTCAGGACCTTTCCCAGTCCGGTGGCGGCCCTCTGGACCCGGATACTGAAGCCACCCAGCAGACTTATGCCGCAGCTATGCTGGCCGCCGGGGGATGCATAAAAGCCACCGAAGCCTTGATGAATGGTGAAGTAGACGCAGCTTTGTGTCTGGTGCGTCCTCCCGGTCACCACGCCGGGGTGGACCAGGCCCGGGGCTTTTGCTTCTTTAATAATGTGGCCATCGCTACCGAAGCAGCCCGGCGCTGCGGGGCATTGCGGGTGGCCATAGTAGACTTTGACGCCCACCACGGCAATGGCACCCAGGAGATTTTCTACCACCGAGGTGATGTCCTGTACATCTCCCTGCATCAGTCTCCCTTCTACCCGGGCACGGGCACGGTGGATGAGGTGGGGGTTGATGAGGGTGCCGGGACGACCATCAATATTCCAGTGCCAGACAATACCCGCGACCAGCATTACTGGCGAGCCTGCCAAGAGCTTATTGGTCCGGCCTTGAGCAATTTCACACCTGATATAATCCTGGTCTCCGCCGGTTATGATGCTCACTGGAAGGACCCGTTGACTGGCCTGGGCTTAACCGCCGCGGGCTTCTATCAGATGACTCACTTTGCCCTGCAGACGGCCCAGCACCTGTGCCCAGGGAGGCTGGGCCTGATCCTGGAAGGTGGCTATCACCTGCCCAGCCTGGCGCTATCCGTGGAGAATACGGTGCTGGCGCTGGCTGAGGAGCCTATGCTTGAGGAAGAAGAAATTCCCCCACCTCTTCATTCTGCCCAGGCGGAGCGTATCAACCAATATCTGGATCATGCCATCACCACCCATCGCCGCCGGCTGAATCTGGCTGGAGCCTGAGTCGTGAGGATAGACAAATGGATGCTCGCAGCTTCAGAGCGCTTGAGTACGCAAAGATAATCAACCAGCTTACCCAGCAGGCAGCGACCGCCGTGGGTAAGGAGCGGTGCCAAGGCCTGCAGCCCCATACTGATGTAGCGCACATCAGGCAGCGTCTGGCAGAAACCACCCAAGCCCGGCGGCTGTTGGAGACGGTGGGCACCCCTCCCTGGGGCGGGGCCACTGATATTCGTCCCCTGCTGCAGCAGGCGAAGGCAGAAGCGACCCTGGAGCCCCACGAGCTATTGGCCGTTGGTGAGTTTGTGGTGGCTTGCCGCCGGCTGCTCGCCTACTTTCAACGCTCCTCTCTGGAGGCCCCGGCCCTTTTTCAACTGGCTAGCCCATTGCACGATTACGGAGAACTGGAAGGACAGATTAGCCACTGTATCAGCGACGATGGCCAGGTCAAGCCTGACGCCTCTAATGAGCTTATTCGCCTTCATCACCGCGCTGACACTCTGCGCGAGCGTCTGCACAATGAGCTGGAGGGGTTCGTGGACGAGTACACCTCACGCGGCTGGCTGCAGGACCCATTGATTGTCCAACGCAGTGGCCGCTGGTGTGTACCGGTACTTACCCAGTACCAGTCCCGCTTCCCGGGGATAGTGCATGACCGCTCAGGCAGTGGGGCTACTGTATTTATGGAGCCTACCGATGTGGTGGAACTGGGCAACGACCTACGCAGCACCGAACTGGCCATTGACGAAGAGATCCACCGGGTCCTCGGTGAGCTTACCCTCCAAGTAGCGGCTCACTGCACCGAACTTAGTGATGACATCCGGCAGATTGGGCTGCTGGACTTCATCTTCGCTAAAGGCCAGCTTTCCCGCGCCCACCAGGCTACCGAGCCAGAGATTACCGATAAAGACGGCTATATCAACTTCAATAGCGCCCGCCACCCACTATTGACCGGTGAGGTAGTGCCCATAGACCTATGGATTGGCCGCGATTTTACCACCCTCATCATCACCGGGCCCAACACGGGCGGCAAGACCGTTACCCTCAAAACAGTAGGTCTGCTCACCTTGATGGCTCAATCCGGCCTGCACGTTCCCGCTGAACCGGGGACCAAAATATCGGTCTTTGATGCCATTTACGCCGACATCGGTGAGGAGCAAAGCATTGAGCAATCGCTGTCTACCTTTAGCTCCCATATGACCCAGATCGTCAAGATTATTAACCGAGTCAAGTCGGCCTCCGCCGGTGCCGCTGGGGTCAATGCCCTGGTGCTACTTGATGAGATCGGGGCCGGCACTGACCCCGCCGAGGGCAGTGCCCTGGCCCGAGCTACCCTGGAATATCTCCATTCTACCGGCTGCCGTACCATCGTTACCACTCACTACAACGACCTGAAGGCCTTTGCCTATGCCCAGGACGGTATGCAGAATGCTGCTGTACAGTTTGATCCCGAGAGCCTCCAGCCGACCTACCAGGTTGTAATTGGCCATCCCGGGCCCTCCAACGCCTTTGAAATCGCCCAGCACCTGGGCCTATCGCCCACTCTGGTCCACCGCAGCCAGCAGTTACTCGGCCAGCGGCGTCAGGATTTTACTGAGGCCCTCCAGCAAGTGCATGCCACCCAGCGCCAGCTTCAGGATCAGCATCACCAGGCCGCCCAGACCAGTCGGGAGTTGGAGGAACTACGGCAACAGTATAGGCAGCGGTTCCAGCAGTTCCAGGAGGAGCGCCAGCAGGTGCTCGCGGAGGCCTATACCGAGGCTGACCAGATTATCGCCAGCGCCCAACAGCAAGCCCAGGAGATAATCCAGCAGCTCCAGCAGCAGTCCCACCATACGGCTCGCAGTGAGGAGCTGCGCACCGAGCTTAAGCAGGCCCGGCAGCAGTTGCGCGATGCTCAGGCCAGGCAGCAGGAGCAGTTGGCCGAGCAACTGCCGGCACCGGCTGATACAGAGCCGCTGGAGACAGTGGTACCTGGTGACCACGTCTATGTGCCGGCCTTCAACCGCCAGGCGACGGTCTTGGAGGTCCCCGATGAAGAGACAGCTTTAATACAGGTCGGTAATATCCGCATTGAGGTCAATATCAGCGATTTGCACCCCTCACAGGAGCCGACCCCACCACGAACTCCACACCCAGGACGTGCCGTCGAGATTCGCAAGCAGATGACTGTT
>JALGTV010000019.1 GCA_029821215.1 Candidatus Zipacnadia bacterium
GCCGGCTCACTGAGGCCTGTTGGAGTCAGGCTCCGGTGCTTACTAACTTTGTCGTTTTAGACTCCCCGCAGCCAGCCCAGCCCCAGACCGAGGTGCGAGTGGTGTTTGACGAGCATGCCCTCTATGTAGGCGTCCGTTGCCTGGAGCCCCATCCGGAGCTACTGGTGGCTGTCCACCAGCAGCGGGACTCTGCGGTCTATGCTGACGATGCGGTGGAAGTGTTCTTTGACCCCGGTCGTATCCCTGGGCACCGCTATCAATTTATCGTCAATGCAGCCAATGTGCAGTTTGACTCTCTGGATGGCGATCCGGCGTGGGATGCCCAGTGGCAGTCGGCCACTGCTGTAGGCGAAGGGGAATGGACGCTGGAGTTAGCCATCCCGTGGTCAGTGTCCCGTGGTCAGTGTTTGGCCTGGAGGGTCCAGGCGAGGGTGTGTGGAGTGCTAACTTCTGCCGGGACCATTTAGCTGGGGAGGAGCAGATGCAGTGTTCGTCGTGGTCGCCGGTGAAGAGTTCGTTTCACGACACCTCCCAATTTGGCTATTTGGCCCTGCCTAACCTGAGAGGACCGCTGAAAGCCCAGGTTACCAAGGCACGGGAGCAATACCAACTTGCCACTCAGCAAGTAGAGGCAATTGCCACGGTCACTGCGGTAGGGGCGCAGCGGCTGGAGGACAAGCTGCATCAGGCGGAGGCCGCCTTGGCTACGGCCGAGAAGGTAGCCGGTCAGAAGCAGCCAGCAGTGCAGGAAATAATTGTAGCTGAAACTCAGACCCAAGCAGCTCTGAAGGAGATTGCTGCCGTCCGCCAGGGGGCTAAAGTCTATCAGGCGCTCACTCGCCAGGGAGACCGGGAGTATGCCCTGGCCGTGGCCAGTTCAATGACGAAGGTACACCGGGAGGTGGCCCGCAACAGTCCGGCTCTGCTCACCGAGGCCGCCGACAAGCCCCTGCAGTTGGACGGAGCGCGGGGCGAGTATGTCCATGGGCAAGTAGTTATTGTGCCGGTGGAGCAGGACATGACGGGGTTGACCTGGAGCGCGGAGCCGCTGCGGGGACCTGAGGGCACTACCATTCCCTTATCCATACGGGTAGTAGGCTACCTGAAGACTGAGAAGCCGCCCTATGAAGTGGATTTTGTGGGCTGGTGGCCGGACCCGCTGCTCAGTCATCTGGCTACGGTTGATGTGCCGGTTGGGGCCTGCCAGCCGTTGTGGGTAACAGTGGCTATTCCGCGAGAGGCACGGCCGGGGATGTATGAGGGCCAGGTGCAGATCAGTGCTGCTGGCAGCGACCAGGCAGTGCCGGTGCAGTTGCGGGTACGCAGCTTTGAGATTCCCAAGACTCGCCATCTCCGCGTGGCCGACTGTTATAAGGAGAATGTGGGGCCAGAACTGTATGGGGAAGCCTGGAATGATAAGCTCAAGTGGCGCTTTCGTCAGTTTATCCTTAATCACCGTCTCAACGTGGACGGCATCTATAATTGGGGTTTGGATATGGGCAAGGAACCAGTTGAGGACCTCAAGCGCCTATGGGCTGGGGGGCAGAACTTCTTTACTATTGTGTATGTGGGTGATAAAGAAATAGTCGTGACTCCGGAGTGGTGCGAGAAAGTAGATGCTACCATACAGCGGGCCCACGAAGCCGGCATCCCTGACGAGGCCCTGTGGTTCTATGGATATGATGAGGTTGGCGAGGAGCGACGCGCTGAGATGATTACCAACTCCAAGGAGCTCAAGGAGCGTTATCCCCAGATAGGCATTATGACCACCGCCGTCTTCCCCGACCTGGGAGCGCGCGATGAGCTGGCCCAAACCATTGATGCGTGGGTCCCTCAGACACCTATCTATGAGAAATATAAGGGTACAATCGCGGCAACCCGGGCCCGCGGGAAAGAGGTCTGGTGGTATATATGCAATGGCCCGCAGCATCCGTATGCCAACTGGTTCGTTGAGTATCCGGCTATTGAGGCGCGGCTGCTTATGGGAATGATGGCCTGGAAGTACCAGCCCGATGGCTTCTTGCATTATGCCTTGAACCTTAGTCCCAAGAACGACAAAGTGATTGATGACGGTCCTCTGTGCCGATGGGATCCCACCAGCTGGCAGTCCTACAACGGCGACGGGTGCCTCTTTTATTATGGAATTGACGGACCGGTCAGCACCATTCGGCTGGAGAACATAACTGATGGCCTGGAGGACTACGAATACTTCTGGGTACTGCGCGACCTGACCGATAAACTGCGGCATAATGATGCCCTGCGGCATACCCGCCAGGGAACTCTGGCCCTGCGAGCGGCCCGCCGCTGCCTGGAGGTCCCGCCCTCAACGGTAGAAACGCTGACTTCGTTTACCCAGGACCCAACTGAGGTGGAGCGAGTGCGCTCGGCAGTAGCCGACGCCATTGAGGGCCTGCTATCCCTCGGCCTGGAGCAGTCCTGACGGGTCGTATTGCCGTAGCCATAGACTTGAGAAAAGTAATAACAAAGTTAGAAATTGGTGCATACCAATTGAAGGGAAAATATGTCAGTTTTAGACAAACTCAACATCGGTATTGTCGGAGCTGCTGGTCGTGGTGGGGCCTATGGCGTCGGTCGCGAGGCCGCTGGTGTCCGCATCCACGCTGTCTGCGATATTCAGGTGGACCAACTTGAAGAGTGCCGGCAGCGGCTTGGGGCCGCTGAGAAGTACACGGACTATGCCGAGATGCTCGAGAAGTCCGAACTGGACGCCGTCGTCGTGGGGACGCCGATGCCCCTGCACGCCACCCAGGCGATCATGGCTCTGGAGCACAATCTGCACGTGTTGTCCGAGGTCCCTGCGGCAGTTTCCGTAGAGCAGTGCCAGGCCCTGGTCCAGGCGGCCACCAAATCCAAGGCCATGTACATGATGGCCGAAAACTACATCTATACCAAGCCGAACGTACTGATTGGGGAGCTGGTACGGCAGGGCCTGTTTGGAACGGTCTATTACGCCGAAGGCGAATACCTTCACGAGCTCAAGGGGCTTAATGAGATAACCCGGTGGCGGCGCCAGTGGCAGACCGGTATTCCGGGCGTCACCTACGGCACCCACAGCCTGGGGCCGATCTTGCAGTGGATGGCCGGCGACCGCGTCGTCCGGGTATGCTGCGCTGATAGTGCAGTTCACTATCAGGACCCGCGAGGCGATTACTACGCTCAGCAAACTCCAGTCATGCTCTGCAAGACGGCCCGCGACGCACTCATCAAGATCCGCGTGGATATGGTCTCGGACCGCCCTCACGCGCAAATGAATTACCAGTTACAGGGGACTGACGGAGTCTATGAATCTCACCGCGATGGTCCGGTCGAAAGAGGCAAAATCTGGCTGCGCGAACTGAGCCAGGAGATCAAGTGGCACGATCTGGAGTCACTGATGAATATAGATGCCTTGGCCGAGCGATACGTGCCCGAGCTATGGCGCAATCCGCCGGAGGAGGCCGCCCGAGCCGGGCACGGTGGTGGCGACTACTTTGAGATGCTGGACTTTGTTCGCGCTATCCGGGGCGAGGCCCCCTCTCCGCTGGGAATTCACGAGGCCATGGACATCACGCTGCCGGGGTTGATCTCGCAGCAGTCCATCCAGCAGGATGGCGCCTGGCTGCCAGTCCCCGACTCCCGTGCCTGGGCAGACGGGCTTCCCCAGCCTCAACTACAAATGATCTGGCCGGAGCGGCTGCTGGACTCGCCACCGGTGCCGCAGTTACCTGAAAGATATCTGCTGCGTTGCTATACGGATGCCGATGAGGCCGGATACCTGGAACTCATGGCGAAAGCCGGATTGCACGGCTGGGACTACCAGCGATTGGCCCAGGTGCTACCCACTATCCTGCCCGACGGTCTTTTTGTGGTCGTCTATCGTCCCACTGGTAAGCTCGTAGCAACGGCCATGGCGCAGCATACTCCTACCGAGCTGCATCCGCATGGCGGCCAACTGGGCTGGGTGGCCGGCGACCCTGAGCACTCCGGCCAAGGCCTGGGGATGGCTGTCTGTGCAGCGGTTGTCGCTCGGCTGATACGCGCCGGCTACCGCCGCATTTACCTGTGCACCGACGACTTCCGCCTACCTGCGCTTAAGACGTACCTGAAGCTGGGGTTCGAGCCTTTTCTGTTTACTGAAGGCATGGCGCAACGCTGGGACCAGGTCTACGAGAAGCTGGGCTGGGCTCGGCCGGCATAGGGCAGGTACAACGACGAGGAAGTGCCTTGGCCGTCAGCCACAACCGGAAGAACGCAAGATGATAACTGGCGAATTCTGGCACCTCCACGATGATGATATGCTGGGCTGGATTGACGCCGCAGCCGTTCGCTTACTCGTCCACGTGGGCTGCCGCATCGAGCATGGCAGTATCCAGGTTAAGCTGATTAGGATCGGAGCGAAGGTCATTCACCATGCTCGGTACATAATCTTCCAGATGGCTGAGGTGGCCGTGCCAAGGGAGCTATTTGCGCAGATACTGCAGCGCATCTGGGCCCTAGTGCCCGACGCCGGGTGACCATGCCCTCCAGCGGCTCGGGATGGGTAGTTTTGCTTATGCCCAGGCGGGATTGTGTATGCTATCGCCCCAGAGCTGTCATACTTGTTCAATCCGGGCAGAATCTTCGTCAGAATTCCTCCAATCTCGGGTTGTGTTAGCTAAATCATCCGCAACAGGAGGAATTAGTGCAGGACACAGAGAATGTTAGACGCAACAGCAAAACATATGGCAAATCCCAGGCAAATGGAAGTACTATTGATTCGTCACGCCGATCCTGACTATGAAAACGACACACTGACCCCGACCGGCCACCAGGAAGCCCAAATGCTGGCCGCCAGTCTGGCCGGCGAGTCGTTAGCGGCAATCTATACCAGTCCGATGGGCCGCGCTCGCGATACTATGCAGTATACTGCTGACCTTACCGGACTAAACTCTACTGTCCTGGACTGGCTCCGAGAAGTCGCCGCGCCGTCCGTGGACAGTTGGTGTGCCTGGGAATTACCCGGACACTATTCCTTATCTGGGCCGCAACTGCCTACACTATCCAACTGGGCTGAGCAATCAGTGTTTGGCCCCTCTTTCTTGCCCTACTACAATAAGATTGCTGACGGGTTTGATGAATTGATGCGGGGATATGGATATGAAAAGTCGGGACATATGTATTGCATCAATGCCCCGACTGATCAAAAGATCGCGTTGTTTGCTCACAAGGGATCAATTCTGACTCTGTTAGGCTATCTGCTTCATTGGCCCCTGCCCCTCATATTCGCCCATTGTGAGATAAGTCCGACCGGGGTTTCGCGCTTGGTGGGGAGAGCGTCGGGGGAAGATTGGGCGGCTCCGAAATTACAGGTCCTCAATGACCTTTCCCATTTGAAGAGTCATTGACTGATACTGACAGGCAGCCTATAATCCGGCTTCAAACAATTTGAGGAGACCCTAATTCTACCGCTCCAAAAAGCAGCAGCGTCATCCTTGCCTGACACCGAAGTGCCGTAGGACATTGCCGGGCTCACAGGAGGCGGAAACGGCATATCTAACATCTAAACGTGTCAGGCAAGGATACCTGACCCACCGCATGTATTGTATAATAAGGTATGAATAGGCCATATCCGTTCGACTACTGCTCGCACCCACATCAGAATTTCCATAACTACAGTTCCTGCCCGACACCGTTGAGCGATGAAACAGAGCCTGAAATGAACACAGACAGATCCACGTGTCGCTTCGTGCAGATAGCAGACGTACATTACGTGGTGCCTCCGCATCGCCGGCTTGATTGGCCACAGCTCGTGCATAAGCTCCAGGAGCAGGGACGGCTCACCGAACTGATTGACACGATGCTGCCGATGGCTCTGGAGCAGATATACACCGAGCTTAAACCCGATTTCATCATATATACCGGCGACCAGGTCAACGTGGGCTGGGGCGAGGAGGGCCTGGCCAACCAGGAAGGTTTCCAGGCGTTGCTGGCCGAGTTCAACTCCGACGATGTTCCTCTCTATTTCGTCTTCGGCAACCATGACCAGCCACGCGATCGGTATGTAGGCTTCTTTGGGCAGACCATCTATAGCTTCGCCTGCAGCGGCTGTCATTTCGCGGTGCTGGACAGCGGGCTGATGAAGGGTGAGGAGGACCCCGACATTCTCAGTGCTGGGTTACAGGAGTTGGAGCGCACGCTGGCGGCCGCCGATGGTGGCCCGGCGGCGGTGTTCTTGCATTTCTACATCTACCCGACCGACATTTACGGCTACAGCTACCGGGCCGCGGCGGAGGCGATGCAGATAATTGAAAGCCACAGCCGCCCGGTGCCGGTCTTTAACGGCCACTATCACGCCGGCTGCCTGGATGTTGTCAACCGGCAGCCCTACTTCACTGCCAGGTCCTTTGTCGAGTCTCCGTTCTGCTTCTACCTCCACGAGCTAAGTGGCGACCGCCTGCAGATTGATGAGTACATTCTCGATGTACGCCAGAGCGCAGCCCGTCCTCAGCGCGGCTGGTCGGGCTACAGGATGTGCACCTTTGACCTGAGCACTGATCCGAGGCAGTTCGGACAGCCGTGGCTGTTATAGCGCAGGTCGCCCTCTCCTATTACCATCGCGCAGCTCAGGCTTGCAGGCCCACAATGCCTTTCATCTACACCTGGCTCAGGCTTTCCAGCCTGACAGTGCCTTCTACTTATCCCCTAGGAAACAGATTGCCGGTTATTTCCGGGCTAATGTTACCTAATGGGGGTAATATGACTTTATTCAATCATCTGACTCGGCATTTGTGTTCTGATTAGTTGCGTGATTTTCCCGCCACTACTGGATAGCCTCATCGGTGGTCTCTACATCCAGTTTGCGCCGGACGTAGTAGACCATATTGGCGACGCAGCTGTAAGTAATGGATAGTTCGTCGGCTACCTGCTTGTAGGACTTGCCCTCGACTAACAGGTCCATCACTTGCTTCTCGCGGGGGGTGAAGCGGGAGGCCGAATGATTTTTCGCTACCATTCGGCCTTCCAGGGGCAGGCGGGGTAGAGCTTTCTCAACATAGGGCCAAGCCGCTGCAATCAACTGCTCGGTATCACGGATACCGGTCTTTTTCTTCATGCGTGCCAACAGCGTACGGGGTAGGCTGGGGGTGACATCCCACTTGTTGCTGATATCTTTATAGTCCAGCCCGTCGCCAAGCAGCTTGGCCAGAGCCAGCTCCTGGTTGGTGAGGCTTTCCAATCCCGACTCCGGCCGGCTGCGGAAGCGAGGCAGTTCATACTTGGCTTCGGGCAGAAAGCGTATCTTCAGCTTCAACAACAGGTGATCATCTGTCCACTCGAGAGTCAGTTTATCCAGTAACTGCTGCAGGATCTCGCGCTGCCGGACGACCTCCAAAGCCTGGAAGGTGTGGGCGAAATCTTCCAGAGCCGTTTGAATGCGATCCATAGCTTCACGGGCCCCCGCACTATTGTCCAGCCGCTGCTGCAACTCCTCTATCTCAGCCGACAACTGATCATAGTCACGCTGCCACTTACCGCTGACCTTATTGAACTGCTGCTCAGACATCTTCTCTGCGGTGAAAGCCTCGGCCCAATCAAGCAACTTCTTGTCCAGCTTCTGCAGTTGCTGGGTCTTTGTCGCAATCTGCTCCTGCAGATGATCCTAGTGGCTGGCCAGCATCTTTTCGGCTTCTTCTCCAACCAGGCGGCTCATGGCCGGCGAGCTGGCAAAGTCAGCGATGGCCTCAAAAACGTGAGCCTCCACAACTTCGGCCTTCTTCATCACGCCCGGGCAGTCACGGGGTTCGCCCAGTTCGCTGGATCTGCACTGATAGTAGCGAGTACCGTCGGGGCCACGGTGGACATACAACCGCCACCCACAGTGGCCACAGCGGACTGTGCCCAGCAGCGGGGAGTTCTCGTCAGTCACTGTCCGCGAGGGCAGCACTGCCCGTTCGCCCAGTGTCTGCAGGATGCGTTGACGGGTTTCAGGATCGAACAGGCGGTGCGAATAGTGCTGGCCTCTCTTCAAGGGGCGATCTTTGAGGGGACAGCCCTCTTTCTTTAGCCGAATGTATCCCGCGTGGACTGGGTGGGTAATGATATCGCGCACTCGCTGGCTGGTCCAAGCCCGACGCTTGCGTCCCGACAGTATGCCCGTTTCGTGCATATGCTCAGCAATCATCCGCAGGCTCTTGCCCTCGTCCAACAGCATATCTACCATTTCCTGTACATAGGGAGCCCGCTCGGGATTGCGGACAAATCCGCGATACTTACCGGACTCTACCTTGTCCTTGTCTTCCCACTTCCACCCCCAAGGCGTGTGCCCCGTAGATGGATAGCCGGCCTGGCGGCGTTGCTCTTGAGCGTCGAGAATGCGGTGGCGAATATTGTTGCGCTCCCAGGCGGCAAGCAGCGCCTGCAGATCCCCCTGGAAAGCATCGTTCTCATCCTCCATATTCAGATCGCTGGAGACCACGCGCAGCGAGACCCTGTTGGGTTCCAGAAACAGCAAGCGGATACTCTTCCATAGGAAATCTTCGCGGGCCATACGGTCGACATCGTAGATGATGATGTGGGTAAACTCGTCAGCTTTCACCCGGTCAATCAGGTCGGACAGTACCTGCCTTGGCTTCCCCTCTAGCTGGGGCACCTGACGAACGGTAGCCGCCCCGGACTGACCTGGTTCCCGGAATACCTCCATGGTGTAGTTATCTGTTCCCCATTTGCGGTCACAGTACTCCTGACACAACGCCTCCTGAGTGGCCAGACTATGGCCTTCGTCGGCCTGCATACTGGTAGAGACTCGGGTGTAGATTGCGGCGCGAATTTCTAGTTGCTGTGCAGTCATTTTGGTTAGTGCCTCCTCATAGTGGTGTTGTTTGCTAATTACAATATGTTTCTGAACATTTTGCAACCTGGCTCACTAATGTTACTGATATTAGCAAATACGGCCCTTTTTACCCGTAAAACCGAGTACATAACTTTGTTCTGATACCACCATTTGCTAACAAGGTGCTTTGGGTTGGGCGACGCTCGGCACTTAGCACCACCTCTTTCCCCGGCCAGATTGCCCACGGTGGTAAGCCTCCCATAGCTGCTTGTGAGACTCATCCTCATCCCTCTTCTGGGGACATCTCGGCCTGGGTGCTTTTGCTGGCTTCATTCTGACTCCTGGCCACCGATTCTGGCTTAGCTAGTTCGCTATGGCCGCCTATCTCCAGGTGCTCAACGATCGCTTCGGCCAGCAGATGGGCGACCTGCCGCATCTGGTCCTGCTCTTTGGGGCGCAGTTGACGGCTCCGTTTGCTATTGGTCATTGGCCTCGCACCTCCCCATCTCCCTGTGATAGGAAGTTGGGCAACTTGTCAGCTGCTTCTCGCTTAGCCGCCGCTCCGCTGTGGAGATAGCGCGCCGTCGTGGAGAGATCCACATGATCAAGTAGCTCCTGGACCGTCTTCACGTCTACGCCACAGCGCAGTATGGTAGTAGCGTACTTGTGGCGACAATCGTGCGGTCAAATCCCCGAATCTTCCAGGCCGGCTCGGCGCAGGATCCGCCGAAACCAGCGTGCGAAGGTGGTATTCCCCACCCGGTTGACGGCCTGGTTGGTGAAGAGCAGGTCCGATTGGTCGTCCCGCTGGGCCAGGTGCTCATGTAGTGCCTGACTGGTTTGGTCGGGCAGCGGGATAGTTCTGGTCTTATCATCCTTGCCGACTACTGTGACTTCGCTGCTGTCGGCGGCGACGTCTCCGGTTCGCAGGTCCAACAGTTCGGCACGGCGCAGGCCCGCAGTCAATAGTAGTAGGAGCATGGCCCGGCTGCGGCTGTCTTTACATGCTGCTACCATTCTCCGGCATTCTGTAGTGGGCGGCATGCGCAGCTTGCGTGGCTTGGCCTTCGGCTTGACCACGCTATTCACCGGATTGTCGTTCACTATCCCCGTCCGCATCAGGTAGCCGAAAAAACTACTGATAGCATTCAGGGCTCGGCGGATGGTCGCCAGCGCCAATTCACTCATCGAGATGGCGAAGGCCTGGATGTGGCGAGTATCAATCTCCCTCACCTCCGTGGGCAAGCGACTGCCCCGCAGAAACTCCGCCAGTCGGCGTAGATCACGCCGGTAGGCCTCAACGGTCAGGGGTGAGGCTTGTCGGTAGCTGAGCATGTAAGCTAGGAACTGCTCCACCAGTTCGCTTAGCTCGTAGGTGGGTTGTCTGGAGTCACTGCAGTATTGGTGGGCATCACCGTCGGTGTGCCCTGTTACAGTTAAACTAACCAACCCACGGTTGATATCCATACGTATCACCTTCTTCCCAGCAACCGCCTGCGGAACTCGTAAGGCCCCGCAAAAGCTTTGCCTGCGGGTCGGAATCGACTGTCAACCGTGGCTGCGTCTTCCCTCAGAACCGCACTAATTCTGTAGCGGTTGCTGGATTACATTCAACACGTGTGCATATCTTGAGATAAAAGGAAGCATGGCATAAGATGAAAGTAGACAATACTTCAGAATCAACACCGAGAGGCGATTTTCATGATACCAGAACACACCATAGTTACCCTCTTCGTGGGACCGGCACTGATGGAATGGGTACGCAGAAAGGGAAACCCTCTGTTGCTGCCTTTGGCCCCCGACAGCCCCTGGTTCATTGACTACACGCAACTGACCATAAAGCTACCCATCCGTCTGAGCCTGATAGGCGAGCGACTCCAAAAGACCACCATTCTGCGCCGGGTCTATGAGCTTACTGACCCTTACAAGGACCAGTTTCTGCAGAGCTGTGAGTGGCAACACTCTATGTTCTATCTGGCGCCTGTACCGCGAAGATAGACTCAAGCCCCTGGGCTGGCTAAACCGAAGTGTGTTTCATCGCCACTCAGGACTCTCTGCTGTGCTGCAGCCCCAGTTGCAACCCGGTCAATACTCACAGGATCAAGTCAGTAAAACATGGACAGAGGCGGCGCCAGAGTGGGAAGACAAGGAGTGGCTACGCTACGACTGGCCTGCGGCCTGGACAGAGGCGCTGCGTTTCTCAGAAGCTGAGGCGCGCGTTACGCCGCCCGGGCCCAGCGGTCCGCCTGAAGGACTGCTCAGCAGGGGACTGTACTGGGAGTGGCTGCCCTTGTACGATCGGCGCTCAGCGCCCGATGACCTCTATCGCTGTATGCTGGAAGAGCTATATCTGACTTCAGTATTCAACCCGCGCAAAGAGACCGCCCATCCGGCAGACTTACGGGCTGAGATTCGGGAACGGTTCCTTCTCCCCTATCGGCGGGCCCAGAAACGGGATGAATTATTGGCCCAACGCGATGACCGAGTCCTACAGTTGCGCATTCAAGGCAAAAGCCTGCGCGAAATTGCCTGCATACTCCTCGAGGAAGACTTGTATCCTCTGTTCCCCCAGCTCAATCGCAAGGAGCGTTCCGGGGGCCCCCAAGCCCCGCTATCTAACGCTCTACGCACCATCTGGAGCATCAAAGAACGTCTAAAAGAGGAAGGCCGCTTGAGCGAAGAAGACGATTCGTACCGGGGAACGTAAAGTAACCCGCGGGTCCCAAGACCACCGCAACTTGGATTCAAAAGCTAACTGGGGCCAAGGGTGACATCCAGCCCCTATCCCTTCCGTAGTTTACACGCAACTTTCGTCTTTATGGGAGAAGCGTCCGTGATCTGGCCTTCAGCCCGATCTGCTCGGTCCACTGAAGAAACTGCGCATATTTGCCAAACTCGCGATAAAAGCTAAGTACGCTACTTAGCAACCAGTATCAAATAGAAAATGACCAGGACCTAATATGACTGGTTGAGGAAAAGGGTGAGACCCTACTTGACGATATCCAATAGGCTGTAGCAGATATTGAGCAAGATAGAACAGGGCAATAGTCACGTCCGTGATGCACAGGCGGTACCATAGTAACGCTGTTTGTGTACTCGCAGCAAAACGGTTTCTACCCAGTCTACTTCGACCACCGTCCCTTCTACTATATGGTTGAGGATTTCGATATGACTCCCGCTGAGCTGGTTGGGCAATATGTGGAGGTTGTGGAAGCCGACCAGGGAGAATATGTGCGGTTCCCAGAACTGATGTAGCAGACTTGAAATTTCTTGAGTTGACCGGAGCTGCGTACAGGGTAAATAATAGCAACCGGTCGGAGAACTCCTTGCTGCAGCTAAAATATGTTGTGATGTGGTACTATGAAACGATTCAAAGACTACAGTCCGGATCAGCAGCTGCTACTGCCGCCTGACCTCAATGACTGGCTGGAAGATGGCCATCTGGCCTACTTTATTCGCGATGTGGTCGGGGAGCTGGATCTTTGCCAGATCTACGATGATTAACACTCTGACCGCGGCGGGTAGCCGGCCTACAATCCCCAGATGATGGTTAGCCCGCTTAATTCATAAAGCGGTTGAAGATGGTGTGGGACGGGGTTGTTGGGCGCTGTTGGGGGTCGGTAATGAGCAGGGGAGAGCCAGATGGGCTGGTAGTAGGCGATCAACATGGTTGGGGGTGAAATGCGGGTCAAAATCGCCCCGCGAGGCGCAGTGAGGTCTGGGCAGGGCCTTGGGGTCTGATGTGTCACAAGGCGGTCGGTTAGCCAGGTGCCGCGCCGAGGCGGTCCCAAAGCAGCGGCCACAG
>JALGTV010000257.1 GCA_029821215.1 Candidatus Zipacnadia bacterium
GGAGGTTGCAGCTTGCTTGGCCCGTAAGCATGGATGCCGGACGGTATTCCACGAAAGCGCGTGTTTCCCAGGCACTAATGTATTTGATGAGGTCGGGGTCAACTTCAAAGGCAGCTTCCCCGCAATGCCACTCACGCAACAGGTTGATTATGAGCGCCTGCGGGCATTCATAGCTGACTACCACCGGGGGAAACGTCCCACCGGCCGCCGGGCGCCGGGCCGCATGGCGATGTACGTGGAAATCACACGACGGCTGGAAAGCCTGTTCACCCTTGCATGGCGCAGGTTGCCAGATGAACTGCCTTATGGCTTCAAGGAGAATTGGTATTCTTTTCAGAAGCGCACCGGTTTACGCCTAAGCTTTCTCCAAGATGAGCCCGACCCGGCGAAACTGCCAAAGCCCTATGTATTGCTTCCGCTTGAGATTCACGATGGCTACTCCGCATTGATGTACTCGCCCTTGGTTCGTGATATGGAAACTCTCGTTCGCGAGTGTCTGGCGGCTTTGCCACCGGGCCATACCTTAGTGGTGAAGGAGCATCCGGCCGATCGCGGGCGCTACTCTACGGCTTCCATTATCCATTAGACGTGTCCTTCAGGAGGCTGGGGGGATATTTCTTACCGGAGGCTCTATGCCGAAGCTGCTGCAAGAAGCGGCCGCCGTAGTGACAATCTGCTCAACTGTCGGCATACAAGCCCTCAGCTATTATAAGCCCGTGGTCGTCCTGGGCCAGGCCATATATGGCGGTCGGGGAGTTACCTTTGATGTGGACAGTCTGGACCAGCTTCCCGGCAAGTTGGAGCAAGCGGTGGCGGGCCAAGTAGACCACCAGCAAATTGACCGCCTGCTGTATACCTATATCTTTGACTATCTGTATCACAGCGACTGGCACTATCCCGAATATGGCTCAGTTGAGCCGGTGGTAGACTTACTGGCCAAGGCGCCCTGATGAGGAGGTTGCCGCGGTGAAAGTTGTCATCGTCAATGATACTGCCAAGCGATTCCCTTTTACCCGCTATCTCGCCTACGCACACCATTTCGGGTGTCAGCTCGTAATGAAAACATTCAGAGAACAGTTGGATCGAGTCGACATCGAATTATTAGGTACCGTTCCAAAGCAGAGCACCGATTTTTCGATTGCAGAGAAAGCGGACCTGGTAATAGTCAATGGTGAGGGATCCATTCATCATGGGCGGCGAGCAGAGCTGATAAACATTGCGACGCAATACCCCTGCGTCTTGATAAACGCTGTCTATCAAGATAATCCTTACCGAGAGGCTTTGAGGCAGTTCAGGTATATTGCAGTTCGCGAATCTGACAGTGCCAGAGAGCTAGAACAGCAAGGTATCAAACCAGACATCGTGCCCGACATCATCTTTACATCAAGCACATTGAATGCATTCAAGGCCCCTGCTCCGACAAGGGATTTGGGAATAACGGATAGCGTGCTGAGCCCGAAATCTGAATCTCTTATCAGGAAGTTCCTGACATGGAAGCCGGCTGATGAGCGGATATCTGCATTTCAGCCCCCAAAGAGATTCCTCACAGAGATCGCCAAACACCGGCGGCTCTGTATTGGTAGATATCATGGCGTGATCGCCGCATCCGTGTTGAGAATCCCCTATTCGGCGTGGGCATCTAATACACACAAGATCTCTGGCATAATGACCGATATGGGCATAAACCACCTATTTGCCGAACAAATGGAGGATGCATTGGACATAGTGCCTCAAGCGTTTGATGAAAGGATAGATGCCTACGTGTCCCGCGCGAGAATTCTAATCAACGCCATGTTCGAAAGCCTACACAGATATGTCTGAGCGAGTTGCCTCAGGATACCTGAGGATGTTGCATCCCTAGCGCGACTTCGACAGTTGTAGCCACAGAATAGGAAGCAATAGACGCTGCGGCTAGCCTAAACTAAGCGTTCACATCGAGCAGGTAGCGTCCGGGGTTATGCAGACAGTTGGCGGCCTGCGCTGTACTTAAGTCTGAAGGACGAACAGTGAATGCTGACGAAACCCAATCTACTCGCGCCACGGCGCGGGGCACCACCAAGGCAGTCATTGCCCAAATGGTGGCGGCGGTGGCCGGCTTGGCCATACATGTCTATCTGGCCCGGGCCTTGCTGCCGGAGCTATACGGCGTGCTGGCGGTGGTTACCTCGGTCATTAGCTGGTGGGAGTGGAGTGGGATCGCTCTGCTGGCCGGCGCTACAGCTCATTTCGTCGCCCGCGCCACCGATAACTGGAAGCGGGTAGCGGGCACGGCGGTCCAAACCGCGCTAATATCCTCGCTGCTGCTGGCGGCCGGGAGCATACTCGCGGCACCGGTTATTGCCGGGGCGCTGGGCGACCCCCGCCTGACCGGGTATATATGGCTGTTCACCATTGATTTGGCTGCTTATCCCCTGTTCCACGTTTTTGCTCAGGTCTCCCGAGGCCGCCGCCGGTACGGCCGCTGGGCCGGCGCCCTGATGATCTACTGGATAGCCAAGGCCGGATTGATGTGTGGACTGGTGGCATTAGGGCTGTCGGTCAAGGGCGCGATTATGGGCAGTATCGGGGCTTCGGCGGTCGGGCTGATCTTCGCCTGGTGGTGGAGTGGAGTGGGGCTGCCCCAGGCCGGATTCCCGGTCAGGACATTGCTGCTGTTCGGACTGCCTATGATGGGCTCAATGGTGGTGGGGCGACTGATGGAGAATATGGACCTGTGGTGTGTCAAGGCGCTGCTGGC
>JALGTV010000258.1 GCA_029821215.1 Candidatus Zipacnadia bacterium
CGCTGGTGGCCATCGTCAAGTGGGCGGAAAAAGGCGAACCGGTGGAATTGTAGTCCGCGCGGTGCTTGTTGTTGCCTACCGACGGTGACTTAATGGGCCGAACTGCGTAAGGGTCGCCAGGCAAGTACGGCTAAAGCTTTCGCAAGGTGACATGCAGTACGACGTTGGGCTTTAGGTCGAACAACAGAATCAGGTGGTGCTCGCCGTCGGTGTTGCGAGCCACGATGTGCTCTCTGGCATCGGTTTCGATTTGCCAAGAGTCCGGATCGAATTCTTCCGGCATCCCCCAGAGAGCAATCGCGTAGTTCGGAAATGTCGCCTCGGTCCGCATTGTCACACTCGTAGTCAGCCCTTGGGCAGTCTGTCGCCACCGGGGCTGAGTCACTCTGACGTCAGGCGTGACCACATGGGTTATGGCGCTGCCTTGGGGCCCACGCTCCTGCTCGGTGTAGTCAAAGTACCAGATGGGATTGGGGCTTTCGCGTTCGAAGCGGATCTGGCGGTGTTGGTCCTCAATGAGAATGTATTCGGAGGACAGGGGATCTTTGAATGGTATCGGTTCACCCCGGGCACGGGCCGTCATAATCTCGGCAATGTCTGTATTCCAAGGGATGCGCTCGCGCGTCATCAAAATGGCCTTATGATACCATCCAGGCAGCCACGCTCGGTCGTACTGGATGTGGTCAGTCATGCTCACAAATACGGTACGCGGCGTAACCGGGAAGTGGCGACGGTAGTAGTCGGCAATGTCAATTGACCGGGCAAAAGCCAGCTTATACTCCTTGGTCAGCGTGAAGGCTATCAATCGCTGGAAACGCTCAACATAGTCAAAGAGTGGGTTGTCTCGGGTGCAGACTGGGTGCCACGCCGTCGTAGTATCTATTGACCATAGTGGTAGAAGGAAGGCAGGGTGATCGCTGAGCTGGGCCAGATTGTTGGCTTCAGCCACGCTTTGGCGTAGGCATTGCTCAGTCTTGCCCCATTTTGCGTTATCGCTAAGAGAGGCTGCCTGCTCAATCTCTCTTAGTGACATCCAGCGCCCGAGGCCGTATGCTTGCTCGTAGTGCCAGCTTATCGGCCCCAGAAAATGCCAGCCACCGCAGAAATCCCATTGGTGCGCTACCACCGATCCTCCTCGCGCCTGGTTGACTTTGCGGCAGTCCACCAGTGAGCTAAAATACGGGAACTCCGGCATTCCCAGGAACGGCTTGCCGTTCGCTCCCGCCAGCCCACAGAAATCATTGACCCCCAGTCGCGAGAACGTCTCCGTATACCCGGGGTCCAGAGGGTGACGGATGGTCACGCGGGCCGAGCGTACACTGTTAGGGTCAGGCAATAGGCGGCGCGCCTTGTCCAGCAACGCGCCATAATACGCCACCCGCTCTTGCAGGGCCATTTCAGGCGTGTCCGGCAGATGGGCGATAATCGCGTCGCCATAATGGCGGTGATAGTGCAAGAACTTCTGGAAAACTGGGTCATCCGGGTCAAACTGGCCGGTGCCACCAGCCCAATCCATGGACATTTCGCTGCTGCGTTCAACGGGCAACCGGTAGTCCAGGGGAATGCCCGTGGCATGCAGGTTGGGCCGCGGATCCAAGTCCCCATGGGTGCTAAAGCGCACCACTATCCAATCATCTTCGATCACCGCGAAGTAGCGGTAAAACAGCTCCCCGCCAGCGCGCCACCTTGCCAGGTAGTTGCCGGCAACCTGGGGCCGATAGCTCACAGCGGCTTGTCCGTTGGTGAAGCTAAGTTGAACTGTTTGCGATTCCAGAGCGTCCAGCCAGGCCAGATCGCCATCAGCACCAAAGGCTTCGCCGGGATGAGCCCCTTCGAGATACCTCGGGAAGATGGTAATATCCTCGGCTTCTGCTCCCGCCGGGACAAAAAAGTGGAAGGCGATCTTCTCGCCCAGCTTCAGCAAGCGGCTGCCGGTGATCCATTGGGGACTGGTTAAATGATGCTCAGCTACCTGTAAATCAATTATGTGTTCGCCTTCTTAGTTCGGGATAACTGCGCCTAGAGTAATGCTCTCTTCCATTGATTGTCTGCGCACGGCTCAATCAACACAAAGAGTTAGGTGCTGAAACTGTTCCACTGGAATTGCAGCTACGATGGCAGACCGCGCCCCGCTATTCGACGTCAAGGATCAGTAGCCAGCCCTTCCCCGGCTCAACTGGTATCTCCTCATTCGGTGAGAACTGCGCCTCCTCCTGGAAATTAGCAATCGCCGGGGCCGTAAGTTTAGCCTGGC
>JALGTV010000020.1 GCA_029821215.1 Candidatus Zipacnadia bacterium
CGCGATGGCAAAGTATTTGGTCCTTTTCCCAATGTCAAAGCCATGCGCCGCACCATGCGTTTGGCCAGTCAGCTTTTCGGTATTCGCTCATGCCGGCAGAAGCTGACCGGCCAGCGAGTGGGCCGGCCATGCCTTAACTACCACATTGGTCGGTGTGTCGGCCCCTGTACTGGTGAAGTAAGCGAGGAAGAGTACGGTCAGATCGTCCGGCAGGTGGAACTCTTTCTGACCGGTAAATCCGACCAGATCGTTGATGAGCTGCAGGCGGAGATGAACCAAGCTGCTGCTGACCTGGAGTTTGAGCGGGCGGCTATGCTGCGGGATAAACTCAACGCTGTAAGTCGGGTCCTGGAGGAGCAGGTTATTGTCTCTACCCGCAAGCGGGAGGAAGATGTTATCGCGGCGGCGGGAGATGACCAGCGAGCTGTGGTGGTGCTGATGGCAGTTCGGGCCGGTAAGCTGATTAGCCAGCAGCAGTACGTCTTCGCTCATACCGCGCAGCGCACTGAAGTCGAGGTCCTCGAGGCTTTTCTCACCCAGCACTACAGCCGCGCCAATTGGGCCCCCAAAGAGGTGCTCATCTCCGCACCGCTGGCTACGGCACCGAACTGGTCGCAGGTCCTCAGTGAATTGCGCGGCTCGAAGGTGGACGTGCGCTGCCCGCAGCGGGGTGAGAAGCGCCGCCTGATAGAGCTGGCGCAGCGCAATGCCGAAATCAATCTGCTGCGCCTTGCCGAGGCACGGGGCGAGCGCCGTCAAGCAGCGGCTGCCGCTCTGGAGGATATTGCCCAACTGTTGGAGCTACCCGCGCCACCGGTACGGATAGAATGCTACGACATCTCCAATATCCAGGGTCAGCACGCCACTGGTTCAATGGTGGTATTCACTGACGGCCTGGCTGACAAAGATGCTTATCGCCGTTTCAAGATGCGGGCGACCGCCGGCAAGCCCGATGATTATGCGATGATGGGGGAGATGCTCCAGCGACGACTACGACGGGGCACGCAGGGCGATGAGAAGTTCTTGCCGCTGCCTGATCTGATAATAGTTGATGGCGGCAAGGGGCAACTGGGCGTGGCCTTGGAGGTTCTGCGGGAGGAGGAAATGGAAGAAATCCCCGTCGCGGCCTTAGCCAAGCGCGAAGAGGAAGTCTACGTGCCGGAGGAGTCCGAACCTCTTGATGCCGAGGCACACCCTCGCGCTCATTTCCTCCTCCAGCGCATCCGCGATGAGGCCCACCGATTCGCCCTTCAGTATCATAAGGGCCTGCGGGGTAAGGCTATGACCCGGTCAGTGCTGGATGAAGTGCCGGGCATTGGGCCGCGTCGCCGCCAGGAGTTGCTGAAGGCTTTTCCCTCGGTGCAGGCAATGAGCCAGGCGTCGGTAGAAGAGCTGTCTGCCGTCCCGGCAATGAACCGTCGCGTCGCCCAGACCCTGGTCCAATATCTGGCCCAACTCGCTCAGTGACAACTCTACCTACGCACCATGGCTCAACTGAGGACAGGATTGATTGCCCTAACAGCGAATAAGCAGTAGTGCCGGCTATACTGACTTAGCCACTTTTCTGGAGTGTTATAGACAATGAACGACCAGGACGGCAAACAAGCATCTCAATACCAACCTGCTGGCCCAGTGGTGCCGGGGGCCTCACTGCGCGAGGCCGGCGGACTACTACTGGCCACGATCCTCCTATCAATTGTCTACTACCACGGCTACATAACTACTCTGCCGCCGCGGCTGGAACTATTGGGCTGGTTCGGCATCAACTTCGGGGTACTGTTCGTGGTGCCTGCGCTAATAATCACCCTGATCTGGAAGCAGAGCCTCCGCCGTTACGGCTTGCAGTGGGGCCGAGCCGGAGCCTGGACCAATTACTTGCTCCTTTATGCACTAACTCTGGTGCCTGTACTCATCATCGCCAGTCGGATACCGGTCTTTCAACAATATTATCCTCGTTATCAATGGGCGAAGACAGAAGTCAGTGCGCTGCTGCTGTCTATTGGCGGCTGGGGAGTGTACTTCTTCGCCTGGGAGTTTTTCTTTCGGGGTTTTCTACTTAATCTGCTTGCCCCTCGTTACGGTGCCTTTGCCATCATAATTCAGACTGTACCCTTTGTGATGATGCACTTCCCCAAGCCGGAGCTGGAATGCTTTGCCGCTCTGGTGGCTGGGTTAGCCCTGGGTCTAATGGCATACCGAGGCAAGTCGTTCATGGGTACATGGTTGCTGCATTGGGGTGCGGCTACTGCGATGGACCTATTGGTTATATTCTGGCCTGCGCAGTAATTAGTTGGTGAGGGGACAATAGCAACAAAAAACGGCAGTCCCACCCCGGAGAGGGCTTAGTCAGCCAAGTCCCGCTCTCCAAAGACCTCAGCCTCAAACCAGAGCAGCTCTGCGTCATCTCGCTGCCAGGCATCAGGGGGCAGTCCCGCCTTAAGGCAGGTGTGAGCCAGAAATTCATCGCGGTCCCAACCCCACTCTACCGGTACCTGGGGCAGCAGCAGGCCCCGATTGGCTCCACAGGATATCATCAGCCCGTGACGACCAATCTCAATCTTTTCCACCTGTGAGACCGGCTCCAGAGGAGTGAGCGCTGATATTTCAATGTCAATGCTATCAAGTTCAGCGGCGGTAACCGGCGGGAAGCGCGGGTCGTGAAGTGCGGCCGACTGGGCATTGTCGGCTACTGCCTGGATCAGGGGCACTCGCGGCTGGACATAGCCGATACAACCGCGCAGTTGTCCCTGTTGCTTCAGGGTGACAAAGGCGCCGCGCAACTCCATTAAGTCGGGATCATCGGTTGCCAAGTCAGGCACGGGACCGCTGCCGACAGCCGCCCTCAGGGCCTGTCGGGCAACGCGCATTAGTTGCCGCTTCTGTTGATCGCTAAGCATACTCAGCACCTCCTGTTGGCAATGACCAGACGGGCACAGTCATCATTACCTCGCGTATCAGATCGGAACCCTGACTAATAATAGTTGCCACCATCGGGTCCCGTCCATTATACTATATGGGGTGTGAAGCGACAACACATCCGATAGTAACCTCATCCGGAAGGACGACTCCCCATAGACGACGAAATGTACATTATCAGAAGACAGTAGCTCATCCGGGACCAGATCAATGAACTCGGGACGACTATCCTCGTTGGCTATCGTATTGTGGCTGATTTCCACTGCCATCGTCGGTGTGGTGGGCTGTGTCGTGCTGGAGCAAGCACAGGTAAGCCAACCGTTAGCCACGGGCCAGGCGCTGGCGGTGGTACCGCTGGTAGAAATACTATTCTACCTACTCATCCTGGTGGCAGGTAGCCGCCACCGGATGAAGGCAGGCCGGGTAGTGCTGGGTATAGGATTAGGGTTTATCATCAGAGCTGGCCTGAGTCTTATCGCTACCCAATTAGTTATCCCCGGGCAAGCTGCCGTTACCAGTATGGGGGCTGCATTTGGCTTGTACTATCTCCGTTACTGGCCGGGGGTGGTGGTACAAGTATTGGCGGTAGCCCTATTCCTCTGGTTCCTCCGAGGCGTGTGGGAAGTCAGCGAAGCCCGCTCGGCCCGGGCTTTGCATCAGCCCAGATGGTTGCCGGAGCGGGAGGAGCCTGAGGATGAACGCGCCCGGCGAAGGCAACTGTTAGCGGCGCTAATGGAAGGGCCTGAAGAGGAGGCCGAGCCTGCTGGACCTGGGGTAGAAATAGCGCTCCCTTCACCGCCGGCGCAGAGTGAGCAATTGCCGCTGCTCCACCAACAGTTAGAGGCACCACCCAGCGAAAAAGTGGGTGGAGAAGAGAGCGGGGAAGATACCTCCCAGCTACCGGTAGTCAGCCAAGCCCAGGTAGAAGAGGTTAGTGACCTTGAGCTGTCCAAGCTGCCGTGGCCTGAGCCCCAGTTGTCGGAGGCTAAGAAGCTGCTGGTAGAGGCGGCCGGTGAAGGGGCAGTCGCTGACGCGGTATGTCTGCCAGGGGGTGGGGGACTGGTATGGGCAGCTCCAGGCTCGCTGGATAGCAAGGCACTAAGCCCAGTGATAGGTCAGCTTGTGGATATGAGCAGAATTATTGGTGAAATCGCTCGCCTCCAAGCGCCGCAGGTAGTAGTAGCCGACGGTGAAGGCGGCTGTTGGCTATTGGCACCGATTCCTCAAGCCCCAGTGGGCTGGTGGCTGGGATGGGCACAGGCCACGCCGGTGAGCCGTGGGGCAGCTATGTTGGCTTTGCGCCAGATGCGTTCGCAGTGGCCGGTTGTGGACATAACATCCGCCCGCGAACAACCGGCTCCCGAACCTGGTATTGCGGCTACCCAGACTGAGTATGACGGTCCGCCGGAAGTTGTTGAATTAGTGGGGCAGTGGGGTGCCCAAGTGACTATGGTAAGTATCGAAGATCTTGCTGCCATAATAGCAGGCCCTCCTGGACTGAATGGGGAGCAGGTCGGAGGTGCGGGCCTGCAGATGTGGGAGGTTGCTAGCGAGCTGTGCCGCCTGACTGCCTGGGATGAGCCAACCGCGTTGCTGATGGGATTTGCTGGTGGGGTGGTAGGTCTGGGCAAGATAGAAGGTACACCGGTCGGCACAGTAGCCATGGTAATAGACCAGGACACTTCGCAAATAGCAGTAGCAGCTCTGCGCCTTGATAAGCTGCGCCAGCGAATCTCGACGGCAATCACTGCCCCAAACCATGAATATGATATCAATAATCTGTAAGATAAATGTTGCTATCTCGCGTACAGGTTCACAATAATGAAAACCATAAAAATTGCGCCCTCAATGATATGTGCTGATTTCCGCCGACTGGCAGACGAGGTTCAACAGCTCGCCGTAGCCGGGGCCGACTGGCTGCACTTTGATGTAATGGATGGCTGGTTTGTAGATGCCATCACTTTCGGGCCGTTGGTGCTACAAGCGCTCCGCCCGGAAACTGACCTGGTGTTCAATGCCCACCTGATGGTCGCCAATCCGACCCAACACATTGCCGCATTCGCCGAGGCCGGGGCAGATGCAATTATCATCCAGCGCGAAGCCGTAGATGGCCCGGCAGCACTGCTTAATGAAATTAGGGGTCGCGGCCTCCAGTCTGGCTTGGCCTTCAATCCGGCCACGCCTCTGGAGGGTCTGGAGGTAGTGATTGAATACGCCAACATCATCTTGGTGATGACCGTGGAAGTGGGGGCGTCAGGTCAGCAATTTATGTCCACGACCCTGCCCCGCATCAGACAAGTCAGACAGCTCATAGACGAGCAGGGTCTGGATACGCTTATCATGGTGGATGGTGGTATTAACGAGACCACTGCGCCCCTGGTGATTGCTGCCGGCGCTGATGCAATAGTCTCCGGTTCGTACCTGTTTAACCACCCCGATGGCTATGATGCCGCCATAGCGGCGCTGCGTGGCGCGGCCAGTTGCTAAGTCATCTACCCGTGCCTATTATGGTTAGTCTCTAAGCCATGGTGCAGGGTCGTCATCCGGTAAAGTGGCCATAACTTCCTCGCCTACGGCACTGAGAGCGGCAATAGACTCTTCATCCTTGACATCCACCCACCCCTCGCTCCCCATAATCCAGCACCCTAATCCCATCACCATTAACTGTAGATCTGAGTTACCTAACTGACGCCGTTCCATCGGCTTGGTGTCTTCTTGTGGTTGTTAGCGTGATTATGATGTCCCTGATTTCGCCAGTTGATCCACGAGTCCTTTCCCAGAACTGGCGTGTTGGCACTGCCCGATTTACTTAGTGCAGACCGTATACCAAATTTATTTATGAAAAAACTTCCCAAAAGGGCTTGACAAATGTTTTGTTATGGTTTATAATGGTCTCATAAGGTTTGAATATGAATTGAACGGGTATTATGTGGACCGAGATGATTGAGCCGGAAGGGGCCACAATCCACAAAATAGGTAGCGCGGGGCGCATCAAGTTCCGCGAGCAGCAGCGCGATAATCTGCCGCGTAATGTGGTGCTGGCCTGCGGGTTTGACAACTGCATAAACGTGTTTGGTCCGGAGGCCTGGAATCTATACTGTCAGCGCTTCGCGCAGTTGGATAGGCTGGACCCGGATGTTCATGATCTGAAACGATTGTTAGTTGCTACTGCCCAGGTATGCAAGATAGATGACCAGGGCCGGCTGAAAATACCGGAGGCGCTGCTGCGCTGGGCTGGTCTGGAGGGTGAATCAGCCGAGGCGCAGTTAATCCACTTAGATGACCGTTACGAAATCTGGGAGGCAAACCGCTACAACGAATTCCTAACCGGGCGTGGTCAGGAGCTGAAGCAAATCGCCCGCGAGTTACTGCGCAGCACCAACTCCCAGATTCAGGAGGGTGAACCGACTCGTTGATAACACCGCTTCATCAGCCAGCCATGGCCGAGGCGGTACTTGAGTACCTTGACATCGCCAGCGGGCGAACTTACGTGGATATGACCATCGGTCCTGGTGGTCACAGCCAGCTAATCCTGCAGAATGCTCCCGAGTCTTTTGTCATTGGTATTGACCGGGATGAGCAGGCCCTGAGCATGGCTCAGCAGCGGCTGGCTAAGTTCGCCGGCAGGTTCAGACTATTCCACCGTCGCTATTCGCAGTTGCCACAGATTCTGGAGGAAATGGGGATAGATAAGGTGGACGGCATCCTCATTGATACCGGTCTATCCCGGGACCAAATGCTTGATCTGGCTCGGGGGTTTAGCTTTGAGAGCACCGAGGGACTGGATATGCGGATGGACCGTAGCCAAAAACTGACTGCCTACCAGGTGGTCAACGAGTATTCTGCGCGGCAATTGCAGGAGGTTTTAGGAAGTATTGGTCGGCGGCGGGAGGTTAGGAAGGTGGCCAATCGAATTGTGTCGTTCCGGGAGGGTAGCGGCCCGATTCGAACCACAGCTCAGCTTGCGGAAATAATCGCAGCTACGATAGCCCGCCCGAGTAAGTGGGGAAAGAAGCGTCACCCAGCTACACCGTGGCTGATGGCTATCCGCATCGAAGTAAACAATGAACTCCAAGAGCTGAAAGATGGTCTGCACGTGGCTGCCGAAGCTCTTTTACCGGGCAATGGTCGCTTAGTGGTTCTTACCTGGGCAGGCCACGAGCACCACCTAGTACGACGCGAGCTTCGGGCCCTGCAGAAACCATCGCCTTCCGAGCCTCCCGCCCATCCTAATGCCGAAAGCCCGCAGCCACTGATTAAGTATTTGACACCTAAGCCTCTTTATCCTGATGAGGAGGAAATCCGCCGCAATCCTGCGGTCCGTACCTGTCGCCTACACGCTGCCCAAGCTGTATAGGAAGTTGGCCAGACGTATCTAATTGCAAGTTACCTATTGATAGTCGTGCTGTTGACAATATGCCAGCAGGTGGGTGCTGCCATTGGCTACTAGCCCTAGCCTTATTGCACCAACAATCGTAGCAAACGTCACCGCACCAATGCACAGGGCATTATAGCCGACGATGGCTAGCCCTGTCAACAACAATCCCAAGATGCAGCAGAAAAAGCCGATACCACCGAAGTAATTGATGCAGCAGAAGGCAGCACCCACCTTTAGGAAAACCTGGTCCCAACCGATGAAAGTAGATGATATGACCTCAAGCACCAGCCGTGCGGATAACAACCATACCCATCAGTTGCCGGGCCTTTCGTGGCGGGGGCTATTCTGGCCGGTAATGCTCATCACTTCGGTGGGGCTGGCCAGCATTGTGTTTCTGATAAGCTGCGCTCGGGTCTCGGAGCTGGAGCTTACAGTTAATCGTCTGCAACGGCAAATAGATGAGCAGCAAGCGGCGCGCAGCCGTCTACGGCAGACAATATCGCAGCTATACGACCGGGGCGAATTGCGCCGATTCGTCAACAGTCAGGGAATGGTTCTTTTTAGCCAGGGTACGACCGAGGTGAAATTGCCCGGACTGCCCCCGAAGCAGTGGGCCATATCACCTTTGACCGCCCATCGTGAAGCACTGGGTCGCCAGCGTCCGGCGGAAGCTGCTCCTCCAGAACTGGCGGCGCGGGGAGGAGAGCTGGGAACTTTGTTTTGACCGCAGCCGGCCTGGCTGCGGTTTTTTCCATCCAGTGTCACCGCTCTGATCAAGGAGAGCCCAGTAGTGACCACTACCCATGCCACCAGTCCCGCTTCGCCGTCGGGCAAACTGACTAATGGTTTGCCCGACAAGCGTTTTCTTAGAACTACTTGGAGCGTAATAGTGCTGCTGGCTATGGCTCTGACGGGGCGACTTATCTACGTCCAGGTCATTAATCGGGCCTTCTATCTGGAAATTGACCAACGCATACATCCGGTGGGGATAGCGCAACAAAGTCAGCCGGGAGCCATCCTGGACCGCCATGGCCAGATATTGGCCACCAGCACCATGACCGCTTCTGTGAGGGTCAATCCCACTCTGCTGCGGCGCCATGAGAATCCGCAAGCCGTTGCCACCTACCTGGCCAGCAAGCTGGATATGTCTGAGCAGGAAGTTTTGAGAATACTGGACCGCGACACTAACTTTGCCTACCTTCAGCGGCGCATACCGCTTAATATTGCCCAAGACATCCTGGCGCAGCAGTATACCGGCATAGCTCAATACCTGGAATACAAACGCGTCTATCCTCATGGAAGCAACGGTTGCCACCTGATTGGATGTTACAGTAGTGACCAGCGCCCGCTGGAAGGAATAGAGTACTGGTACCGGTTCGTCCTGGCGGGGCAACCAGGGGTCGCGGGGCGCAGCGTTGATGCGTGGGGAAGGACGATTATTGGGCAAGAGGCCGATGCTGGGCTACCGCCGGTGCTGGGTAAAGACGTAGTGCTGACAGTAGATAGTGAACTCCAGCGAGTCGTGGAGGATGCGCTGGACAGATGCTGGACTTATAACCGGCCCAGCGAGGCCACTGCCGTAGTAATGGACCCTCGTACCGGAGAAATCCTGGCGTTAGCCAGTCGGCCCAATTATGACCCCAACCTTATTGCCTCTGCTGGCCGGGGAGTTCAGAAGGCGCCGGTCAGCCCCAAGGACCTGCGCAATCTCCCCGTAACTCGCGAGTATGAACCAGGAAGCACTTTTAAGGTATTGCTGGCGGCCGCGGCATTAGAGTCGGGAGCCGTGAAGGAGAATGATAAGTTCTTCTGTGCTGGCACCACTACCGTGGGTGGCAAACCCCTGCGCTGTTGGGGCCGTTGGGTTCACAAGGGTCACGGCAACCTGGACTTGGCTGGTGTACTGGCTCAATCGTGCAACATCGGCGCCGCTAAAATAGCGATGAAGATAGGGGCGGAGCGGTTCCACCAGTTCTTACGTAATTGCGGCATCGGTTCTGCTACCGGGATTGGCTTGCCGGGCGAAGTCGCCGGTCGGCTGCAGTCGCCCCAGACAATGCGCATCCGCGATGTGGCTAATATGGGCTTCGGGCAGAATGTGGCGGTAACCGATATTAACCTCTTAGCCGCGATATCGGCGGTGGTAAATGGCGGGATATTAATGCAGCCGTACGTAGTAGCACAAGTTGTTAATCCCGATGGCAGTGTCTATCGCGAGGTCAAGCCCCAAGTAGTGCGGTCAGTGTGCAGCAAGCAGACCTCAGACAAGCTGCGCAAACTCCTCCGTAAAGTAGTAGAAGAGGGCACCGGCCGACAGGCGCAAATTCCGGGAGTCGCCGTGGGCGGCAAGACAGGAACTGCCCAGATCTGGGATCCAAAACAAAGAAAGTGGCTCCCCGACCAGCATCTGGTCAGTTTTGTGTTGGTGGCTCCTGTAGACAAACAGCCGGAATTTGTTATACTGGTGACAGCTCGAAATCCTCAGCGGGGCCAGCATGGGGCAGATGTAGCTGCTCCCGTCGCCCGCGAGATTGCTGTCTTTATGCTCAAAGAGCGGAGGTTGTTGCCGGAGGGGGTGGCGGCAGTTACTGGCAGTTGAGGCAAAGTGATAGACTCTATAACAATGAATACTGCCCCCGAACAACACAATCTGGCCGAACTGACCGTGCCCTGGGACGACAGCCGCCGCCTCACTGGTCGCCTCCTGGTCAACGGCATCAGCACTGACTCCCGCCGCATTCGGCCCGGCGACGTCTTCGTTGCCATCAAAGGCCTCCAGCAGGATGGGCACCAGTTCATCACTGAAGCTGTAGCAGCAGGTGCGGTGGCCGTAGTCTATCAAGATCCCAGCTTCACAAACGCAATCCCCGAGGGTATTAGTGCCGTCTTGGTGGACAACTCCCGACGGGCTGCTGCCCACCTCGCCGCTGAGTTCTGGGGCCATCCCTCCCATTCTTTGACCCTAATAGGTGCCACTGGGACTAATGGCAAAACCACAGTCGCCTATATGATGGATAGTATATGGCGCGCCGGGGGGGCAAGTACTGGCCTGATCACCACTCCGGCCCGCCTGATAGCTGGCCGAGAACTTCCGGCTGGCCGCACCACTCCGGATGCGGTCCAGTTGCAGAAGCTCCTGGCCCAAATGCGCCAGGAAGAGGTCAGTCACGTATGCCTTGAGGTTTCTTCGCACGGATTAGCCCTGGACCGCACATGGCTGTGCAAGTTTGATGGGGCTATCTTTACCAATCTTACCCAGGATCATCTGGATTTTCATCATAATCTGGAGGAATACTTTGCCGCTAAGCTGCGCCTGTTTACTGATTATGCTGAACTGGCCGCCCCCGAGAAGTCAATGGTAGGAGCAATAAATATTGACGATGCGGCTGGTCAGCGTATTGCGCAACAGGCCAAGTGCCAGGTGGTGTCCTATGGAGTAAACAATCAGGCTGAGGTGACTGCCAGCGAGGTACGGATTGAGGCTGACGGTATTGACTTTAAGCTGCATCTGCCCGAGGATCAGATAGTGCCTGTCAGTCTGCCGCTGACTGGGAGCTTCAATCTGTATAATGCCTTGGGGGCAGCAGCATGTGCGTGGGGGATGGGGATTGGGACCGAGCAGATTGCCGCTGGCCTGGCTCAACTGCAGACGGTCCCCGGCCGGTTTGAGCGCATTGATGAAGGGCAGGATTTTACTGTCATTGTGGATTACGCCCACACTCCTGATGCTCTGGATAACGTATTAAGTGCCGCTCGTAGCCTTCACCCACAGCGGCTGCTATGTGTATTTGGGTGTGGAGGTGATCGGGACCGAAGCAAACGGCCACTGATGGGCAAGATTGGCACCGAGCAAGCTAATTTTGCTATAATTACCTCCGACAATCCGCGCTCCGAAGACCCGAGCGCTATCATAGAGGAGATTGCAGCCGGGGCCGAAGACAACAACTATACCATCCAGCTTGACCGTCGTCAGGCAATCTACGAGGCGGTCAGCCGAGCTCGCAGTGGCGACATAGTAGTGATTGCGGGTAAAGGTCACGAGACCTATCAGATATTTGCTGACCGGCGAGTGCCTTTTGATGACCGTCAAGTGGCCCGCGAGGCTCTGCGAGAGACCCTAAGTTAGCAACCCATCATTATGATTGAAATGACCTTAGGACAAATAAACGAAGCTATACAAGGGAACCTGACCGGTGCTGCGGGTGACATTCCGGTAGCCGCGGTTAGCACTGATAGCCGGACTATCAAACCGGGCGAGGTGTTCTTCGCGCTGGCCGGAGAACGGTTTGACGGCCACAGTTTTGTGCCTGAGGTGCTTGAAGCCGGTGCGTTGGCTGCGGTAGTCAGCAAGAAGCTGCCACAGTTGCCTGTCGGTATGCCCTTGATAAGTGTAGACAATACTCTGACGGCCTACGGAGCGCTGGCTTCGTGGGTGCGGCGGCAGTTTGAGGTGACCGTAATTGGGGTTACGGGCAGTGCGGGCAAAACCACCACCAAGGATATGATTGGTTCCATCGTGGGTCTAAGCGCACCCACACTGGTGGCACCGCTCACCGAAAATAACGAGATTGGCGTCCCGCGGACTCTGCTTAATCTGGATGATAGCTATCAATACTGTGTGCTGGAGCTGGCGATGAGGGGGCCGCATGAAATCGAATACTTAGCCGGTATTGCCAGTCCCCAGATTGGGGTGATTACTAATATTGGCAGGACGCACATTGGCCGGCTGGGCAGTCAGGAAGCGATCGCTCAGGCTAAGGCAGAACTGCTCAATAGCTTGCCCACCCAGGGAACCGCTGTGCTGAATGCCGATGACTTTTACTCCCCGTTGCTGACCGAGATGGCTACCTGTCCTTTTACTCCCCGTTGCTGACCGAGATGGCTACCTGTCACGTCATCTCCTTTGGCACCAGTCCTGAGGCGCAGGTTCGGGCTACGGATATTCGCCTGCGCGGCCTGGAAGGAGCTGACTTTACCCTGAAGATAGGTGCTGAGACAATTCCCGTATCTATGAACTTGCCTGGGCATCACAATATCCTCAACGCAGCGGCCGCCGCCGCAGCAGCCTGGGCGGCGACCGGCACCACCACTCACATTGCCCAGGGCCTGCAGAGCTGCGTTGGAGAAGCGATGCGCTGGGAGCGTCATCAGGCTCCACAAGGCGCGGTCATTATTAATGACGCTTATAACGCCAGTCCCA
>JALGTV010000021.1 GCA_029821215.1 Candidatus Zipacnadia bacterium
CTCCCGCGGTCAGCGGGCGAATAAACCCGCCCCGCACCAGTAGTTTATGACTGGGGATTTCCGCTTCCGCCGGCGCCTGTCTCAGCGTCGGCATATAAAACTGTGACGCTCGCACGCAATTACCTCCTGGCGTGAGAATGTTTTTCCTTTCTATAGAACCGCAAGCAGAACGACCAAGTTGGTCATATATCCTTATCAATCTGCCGCAAGTGTCGCCAGAACCTGAACAATCGCCCACCACGAGCCGATAATGGATATGAGTAGCAAGACACCCACACCTATGCCTACGGCTTTGATCCAGGTCAAAGCTGTTCGCGCAGTCTCTCGGCATTGATCAAAGTCTCGCTTGTGAGCCTCATTGTACTGGTCAAGTTGCCGTTCCCAGTATCTGACGCGAGCCCCTACGTAATCCCCTGCACGCGCGCGACGGTCTGCGTGTGTGCCCCCGACAGGTATGCCTGTGTCCGGGTGTTCCTCGGTCCGGAAAGTAGTATCGTCTAGGGGTCGAGCAGATTCACTGGGCATGGTGCGCGGAGGCCCGCAAATGGCGCTTTGGCTTTGTATATATTCATCCACGTTGACGAGTTCTCGTGCAGCCTCCTCGTTCGGTACATAGGGACCCCAGGGCAACCTTTCTGTGGTTTCGATTAACTCGAGAACGCGATCCCTCGCACCCAGCCAATAATCTCTCATGTCTTCGCTAGCCACGTCCGCGGCGCTCAGACGAGATTCGAAGGTGGTTAAGATGTTCCTGGCCTCCTCGACCTGCTCATCATTCATGTGGAAGAGAATTGCTGATATGGTCTCGCAAAGAGCCGCATGCAGTCCGACGGTTTCATCGAACTCCTGGGTCCGTTCGTAAACAGACTTCACAATTTCCCAACATTCTTGAAAGGGGAGGTTGGCAGGCTCAAGGGCGAAGAGTCGAAGGGCAATAACCTGCGCCCATGGGTGCTCACTTCGCCCGTACTTTTTAATCAAGTCGTACAGACCCCAATACACTTCTCCTTCGTCGGCAACAGTCATTCTTCCTTTCCTCCCTCGGCTCGTGCCTGCGTACTTTGGTGACGCAGCCACGGCAAGGCCGATCTTTTGGTTCCCTTAAATCTTCTTTCTTGCCGTTTGGATTTGCTGTAACAGCGCATGCGCCGCCTCCGACATCTTCACTCGCTTGATTAGCTCGCCGTGGCGGAAGATGACGGCATAGTCACCGCCGCCGGCCAGGCCGATGTCGGCTTCCTTCACTTCGTCCCTATTACAATAATACTTGACTCGGCGGAAAGATACAAGTATTATGGGTTGTTCAAAGTCCAAAGCCCGCCTCACGGAGGAAACATCACCGGTGTCGCACATAAATACAGCTTTTAAGCTTGTCGCACTCCTCTTCGTAAGTGTATTGTCTGTGGTAATCGTAGCCGGATGTGGTGGCGGCAGCAGCGTCCGGTCCAGCGAGGTGCTTCCCGCTAATGGCCAGCAGTATCTGGGCGACCTGGACGGTGACCTGCTGGCGTCGGTCGGCGACGCCATAAAGATTCTGCGTATCGTGGTGGGCCTGGATGATCCTGACCCGTGTGCCGATGCCAATCAAAACGGCGGCACCGATGTCGGCGACGCGATCATGGTGCTGCGCTGCGTGGTGGGTCTGGACGAATGGCCCATTGGAACAGTCGGCCCGGTTGAGACCTATGAGTTTGTCACCCGGTGGGGGTCAGATGGCACGGGCGACGGCCAGTTTGGGGACCCCCAGGGCATAGCCGTGGATGCCGCCGGGAACGTGTACGTGGCAGATTTGCACAACCACCGCATCCAGAAGTTCACCAGCGATGGGGTATTCCTGGGCTGGTGGGGCGGAGGGCTCTACTTCGACGGTAAGGGCTGGGTGGACGACACTGGCTGGCACGGCCCGGGCAGTAGTACCGAGCCCTGGACAGGCAGCGGCGACGGCCAGTTTGATGGCCCGAACGGCATCGCGGTGGATGCCGGCGGCAACGTGTACGTGTGCGAACGTTGGAATAACCGTGTCCAGAAATTCACCAGTAATGGGGGGTTCCTGGATAAGTGGGGTTCTTATGGCAGCGGCGACGGCCAGTTCTGGTGCCCGATGCATGTGGCGGTGGATGCCACGGGCAATGTGTACGTGACAGACTTCAATAACTACGGGACATTCCTGACTAAATGGGGTTCCGCAGGCACCGGTGACGGCCAGTTCCTGGGCCCGAGCGGCATTGCCGTGGACGCCGCTGGAAATGTTTATGTGGCAGACGGTTGCACCCACCGCATTGAGAAGTTCACCAGCGATGGGACGTTCCTCGGCTGGTGGGGTAAAGACTGGGAGGATGACTATACAGGCTGGCACCCGCCGGGCAGCGGCAAGACACCCAGTCTGGGCCACGACGATGGTCAGTTCTGGGGCCCGGGGGCCGTGGCCGTAGATGCCGCCAGGAATGTGTATGTAGCAGATTCGGGGAACGATCGCATCCAGAAGTTCACCAGTAGCGGGGTCTTCCTGACCAAGTTCGGGTCATTATTTGACTGTGGTATGGGGCAGGGCATAGTGCTAGGGGGCATAGCCGTGGATGTGGACGGGAATGTGTACGTGTCAGACAGCAACGCGGCAGACTCCACCATCCAGTTCATCTACAAGTTCCGGCCGGTGACGCCGTAGCTGACTTGAGCTATGCTAGAGCACGGATTTCGCATAGTAAGGCTTCGGTGGCTGCCGACATCGGCACGCGCTTGATTAGCTCCCCGTGGCGGAAGATGACGGCGTAGTCGCCGCCGCAGGCCAGGCTCCACACTTCTCCTGCTACCCTCGGCCATCCCACCAATAGGTACGGAATTCCTCCATAGCCGTAGCAAGGGCTTCGATGTTCTCCAGCGGCACGTCGGGGGTCACCCACGCACTCAGCATCAATCCACCCTGGGGCGAGCCCATCTCTTTGACTACCGCTTCCACCTGGGCCCGCAGCTCCTCCGGCTGGCAGAAGGGGAACATCTGCTGGTCCAGATCCAGGTGGACACACATTTTCCCCTTGTAGGCCCGCTTAATACCCTCTAAGGTATTGGCTCTCAGTTGCGGGTCGTGGATTGACACACCACACTCAATCAGGTCATCAACGATTTCCAGCATGTGACCATCCGAAGACAGAGCGACATGGGTGCCAGCATCGCGACAGGTGTGAAATATCTTCATAAACATCGGCTTGATATACTTGCGAAACTTCGCCGGGCTGATCATCAAGGCCTGCTGAGTGCCGATGTCGGTATGGAAGCCGATCATATCCACGCCTAACTCCAGCCACTTGTTGACTAGCTGCATTTCATAAGCCGTCAACATTTCAATCAAGCGGGGTAGGTGGGGGTCGTCGGTGGCAATATCAATCATTAGGTTCTCGAAGCCCCGCAGGAAGTAGAGCCGGTCGAAGAGCCGCTCGCCATCGCCCACGGTCAACTCACCTCGCTGTTTCTGCGCTGCGATGTTCTTCTCGACTTGCTCCCAGTCACGCCCACCGCGCTCACTCTTTAGCATCGGATCGGGAGGCTCGTAGGTATCCAGCGCGTCCCATTCAGCCAGTGGATGGCCCACTACCTGCCCCTCCAGGCCGTCCTGGGCATTGTACCATACGCATCCCCAGTTGTCAGTATAGTATTCACCCTCACGGTAGACGGCGCTGAACTGATCAAAATCTCTGCTGCCCTTCTCGTAGTCGCCAAAGATCAGGGGATGGCGCAACAGCAGATCTTCAAGGTCCTCTCGGTACTTGGCCCACACCGCCTCCCGCATACTGACCACAGCCGGTATCCACTCCGGATTGCGAAATTCTATTGTCCGTAGATAGTTTTCGCGGTAGGAAATAGGCATAGGTTCACTCCATTGCTCGAATTTCGGCTAACAGCGCGCTCGTGGCCTCCGCCATTTTCACCCTCTTGAGTAGTTCCCCGTGGCGGAAGATGACGGCGTAGTCGCCGCCGCAGGCCAGGCCGATGTCGGCTTCTTTCGCCTCGCCCGGGCCATTGACCTCACAGCCCATTACCGCTACCACAATCGGCGCATCAATCTCCTGGAGAGCTTGCTCCACTTCCTCAGCGATAGGGCGCAGGTCCACCTTGCACCGCCCGCAGGTCGGACAGGAGACCAGCCGCGGCCCCGACAGCAACCCCAGTTCCAGCAAGATACTGCGCCCGACCCGCACCTCCTGGACTGGCTCATCGGTGAGCGATACCCGCAGGGTATCGCCCAGGCCCTCGGCCAGCAACAGCCCCAGCCCTACCGCTGACCTGACTATTCCTCCTGGGCCAAATCCCGCCTCGGTGATGCCAATGTGCAGGGGTACATCAGTCTCTTGAGCAAACAGCCGGTTGGCCGCCAAGGTGGTGGATACATCAGAGGCTTTGATGGAGACTACAATGTCGGAGAAATCCAGCCTCTCGACATGCTCGAGACTGCGGACGGCGCTTTCGGCCAGCGCTTCAGCCGTCGGATGGCCGTATTTCTGCAGAATATCTTTCTCCAGCGAGCCCGCGTTTACGCCCAGCCGAACGGGAATCCCCGCCACCTGGGCTGAGGCGATGACCGCCGCCAAGCGGCGCTCATCGCCGATATTGCCCGGATTGATGCGCAGCTTGGCGGCGCCGCGCTCAGCGGCAGCTACCGCCAGACGATAATCAAAGTGAATATCTGCTACAACAGGGAGGGGACTATTGGTGGTAATTCGCTCAAAGCTGTCCAGGACCTGAGCATTGGGGATAGCGACCCGGACAATGTCTGCACCGGCCGCCGCGGCTGCCCGGATTTGGGTTAGGGTCGCCTCGGTGTCAGCGGTATCGGTCTTGGTCATAGTCTGCACCGAGACCGGCGCCCGGCCGCCGATTGGCACTCCCCCGACTATTACCGCTCGGGTCCGGCGGCGAGGCGCAAGAGCAGACAGATTATCTTCTCCCTCAGTCACGATAGCTGCCTATCCGCCGTCATCTATATCTCTGAGCCCCCGCATCCCTGTATCCCTGTCCCTACGGTGTTCCGTAGAGGATGAGGTTAGTAACATCTTTGGCCACCAGCCAGGCAAAGAACATAATGATCACCATAATTCCTGCCAGGCGCACTATGGTCTCCTGGCGGGGCCGAACGCGGCGGCGCACAACGGCCTCGTAGCCGATCAGGATTAGGTGGAAGCCGTCAAATGGTGGTATGGGCAACAGATTAATAACCGCCAGGTTAGCACTAATCATACCGGCCCACGAGACTACGGCACTCCAGCCCGCCTTGGCCTGGGCAGCAGTGGCCGCTATTATACCCACCGGGCCAGTGGGCTGGATGGCCACGGCGCCGCGCAGCATGCTATGGAGTATATCCACCACCGTCAGCACCGCCATAACTGACTGCTTCGCTCCGTATTGCAGGCCTTCAATCAGCCCGGTTCGCCGCAACCGGGGGGACAGAATCACTCCAATGCGCCCCGTGCGCCGATGGGGGGCAGCGATCCGCCCATCGGCAGTTACCGTTTCCAGGCGCTCCCACACCACCTCCGGCTTCACCGTCCTGACCACCTGTTGTCCCTCCCGCTGGAGGGTGAGGGCCAGGGGCGCATCCGGGTGGGTGGAGATATAGCGAACAATCGTCTGCTGATCAAGAGGCGCAAAACTTATTCCCAGTTGCTCCTCGGCCATCCTCGCGGCTGCCAATTTATCCATCGTTTCCGGCGGCAATGAGGATAATCGTAGTATATGTATGCTCTCACTTATGCTGCTGACATAAGGGTCCACCACCGCTACTGGCACCGTTTGGCTGGCCGCCGCCATTAGCGCTTCTATCAACTCTGCCGGCACACTGACGTCCTGGCCACCAACTTGCAGAATGTAGTAACCTTCCTTCAGGCCAGCACGGTCAGCGGATGAATCCGGTCGCACCCTATCAATCGCCAGGCTGTGGGTATGTCCATCAATAGCGACAATCCGGTCGCCGGCTCGCAGGCCAGCCGCTGCCGCCGGTTGGTCGGGTAGTACGTCGCTTACAAAAGTAGCCTGACTGTCGGCGACGGGCACGCCACTGAACACCGCCAACCCCCAAAACAGCACCACCGCCAGTATCACATTCATAAATACTCCCGCCGCGATAGTGGCTACCTGCATCCACCGCGGGCGAGTGTAGAAGCCGCGCTCCACATCACGCTGGCCCGGCTCCATACCGGCAATGTCATTAAGCCCGCCAAAGGGAATCGCCCGCAGGCTATACCGAGTCTCCCCACGCTGGAACCCGAATAGCACCGGGCCCAGCCCGAAGGCAAACTCTTTGACTCGCATCCCCGAGAGTTTCGCCACCACAAAATGTCCGAACTCATGAGCGAATATGCACAGGCCCAGCACGACTACTACCGCGGCTATGCTATTGGCAATTCCGGCAATCTGTCCAATCATGTCACTATCCTATGAAGGGTGAAAGTATTAAGTTTGCTTAACCACGTTGTAAGTGTAATCTCGCGCCCAACCATCTGCCCGTCTGACATCTTCCAGATCATCCAGAGAAATCGGCTCATGGGCTTCCAGGGCGCGCTCGACCAGAAACGGCAAATCGCTAAAGCCAATCTGCTCTTGCAAAAACAAGTTCACGGCGACTTCATTAGCCGCATTCAGCACCGCCGGATAGCTATCCCCGGCCTGGCCAGCCTGATAAGCCAGGCGCAGATTGGGGAATTTCTCCACATCTGGCCGCGCAAAGGTAAGCGGCCCGGCAGCCACTAAGTCCAGGCGCGGAAACTCATTGCTCATCCGCTCGGGATAGAACAGAGCATATTGTATGGGTATCCGCATATCCGGCACTGCTAATTGAGCCAGCACACTCCCATCGCAAAACTGCACCAGTGAGTGGATAATACTCTGCGGATGCACTATTACTTCAATCTGCTCAAACTGGAGGCCAAATAGCCATTTCAGCTCAAAGACCTCAAATCCTTTGTTCATCAGGGTGGCCGAGTCTACAGTTACCTTCGGCCCCATCTCCCAGGTAGGATGCTCCAGAGCTTGCTGGAGGGTAACCTGGCGCAATTCATCTACCTCCAGATCGGCAAAAGGCCCGCCGGAGGCAGTGAGTAGCACTTTGTCCACATCCTGGCGACGCTGGCCAGCTAAGCACTGAAACACTGCTGATATCTCGCTGTCTATGGGTAGAAGCTGGGCTCCGGTGCGGCGCGCGGTGGTAATCACCAGTTCCCCCGCTGCCACCAGTGGCTCTTTATTCGCCAGTGCTACATCGCAGCCACCCGCCAAAGCGGCCATCACTGGTCCCAGCCCGGCAATCCCGGATATAGCGCCCACCACCAGGTCCGGCTCGGCGGCGGCCACCAACTCCTCCAACCCATCCTGACCAGCATACACCTGTCGCTGCGGCTGCTGTTCAGCCAATTCAGCCGCCGCCTGCTCATCAGCCAGTCCTACCATACTGACAGAAAACTGCTCCGCCTGCTGGAGCAGCTTCTTCCAGTTGCCGCCGGCGGCCAGGCCAACTACTGTTAGACGCTGGGGATAAGCCGCAACGATCTGCAGTGTCTGGACGCCAATGGAGCCGGTAGAGCCTAAAATTACCAGGCGCTTGGGTTGCATCGTCAGGGAGGGAAGCGCTTCACTTGATTCAGTCGTGGTCTTTAGAATACCAACCTCATCCTGACTTTGTCAAGCCGACCCACCTTGCCAGTAGGAAGGTAAAGGCAAGCTAAGAAGTGAATTATCATCATAAAGGAGCAAATCAATGAGTACATCTAACTGGCCGCCGCAGTCTATCAAACTATTCATTCTGGATGTGGACGGGACCCTTACCGACGGAGGTCTGTATTACGGCCCTGATGGTTTGGCCCTGAAACGGTTTGATGTACGTGATGGCCTGGGACTGGTGCAGGTCCAGAAGCTGGGCATGGAGGTAGTATTAGTGACGGCTGATGAAACGCCGATAGTCACTGCCCGGGCCGCCCGCCTGGGCATCCGGGCTGTATACATGGGCTGTCGGGACAAAGCCGCAGTCATTCGGGAGGTGCTCGCTGAGCGGGAATTGACTCCCGACCAGGCGCTGTATATGGGCGACGATGTAACCGACCTGCCCGCTATGGATCAAGTCACTCACCGGGCCGCACCAGCCGATGCCGTCCCAGCAGTACAAAACAAGGCTGACTACGTTACCCATGCAGCCGCCGGCCACGGAGCAGTCCGTGAGGTGTGCGATTTGATCGCTGCGGGCCGGCAAATTGATTAAGTAGGTATCATACCAGCCAACACTGCCTGGTATATTGCACTGAAAGGGCCAGTATGGTATACTATGACTAACAAAAGATCGCCCTGCTTGGTGCGTGACGTCCTAATAGTCTCGGGCCAACACCCACTAAGAGGGAGCCCGGGCTCCGTGAGTGGCGTGATATCCCTGTGGGGAAAACGCAAAACTCATGGGAGGGCACCCACTTTGAATCTGGGTTCGAGGACTTACGGATGCACGGCTGCGGCGGGGCGTTCTTTTGTTGCTACTTGACGCGATGGCGGGGGCAAGACGGCATGGACCTATTCGAGCAGACCCGCAACTCCAGCCAGGCACCTCTGGCCACCCGGATGCGACCCCGAAATCTGGCCGAGATGGTTGGTCAACACCATCTGGTAGGACCACAATCACTACTCCGCCAGGCGATTGAAGCCGACACTCTGCCCTCTATGATACTCCATGGTCCAGCCGGCACCGGTAAGACTACCATAGCCTATATCATCGCGCAGGGCACCCAGTCTCACTTTGAACTGCTGTCTGCGGTGAGCAGCGGAGTAGAGGATTTTCGCCGCATTGCCCGCGAGGCTACTGATCGGCGTAAGTTCCACGAGCAGGGCACGATTGTATTTATTGATGAGATTCACCGTCTCAACAAGGCTCAGCAGGATGCCCTGCTGCCCAGTGTTGAAGATGGCACTTTCACTCTCATCGGCACGACCACCGAAAATCCCTATTTCACCGTGGTCTCGCCGCTGCTGTCCCGCTGCCGCCTGTTTACTCTCTACTCCTTGGAGCCCCAGCACATAATGGCCCTGCTGGAGCGGGCGTTAACTGATAGCCAGCGCGGCCTCGGTGAGTTGACAATGCAAATTGAGGAGGGCGCACTGGCCCACATAGCTGAGAATGCCGGCGGTGATGCCCGCGCCGCCCTGAACGCCCTGGAGCTGGCGGTAGTGACTACTCCACCTAATGATTCTGGCTGCCGACTCGTCAGCCTGAACCAGATTGAGGAGGCTCTCCAGCAGCCAGTGTTGAAGTACGACCGGGCGGGCGATGAGCACTATGACACCATCTCGGCATACATAAAGAGCATGCGCGGCTCGGACCCGGATGCAGCCATTTACTGGCTGGCAAAGATGCTGGAAGCCGGCGAGGACCCCCGCTTTATCGCCCGTCGCCTGGTCATTCAGGCAGCCGAGGACGTGGGGTTGGCCGACCCCACCGCCCTGCGGGTTGCTCTCAATGCTGCTGATGCGGTAGAATATGTAGGGATGCCCGAGGCCCAGATACCGTTAGCGATGGCTACTATCCATCTGGCCGTGGCACCCAAAAGCAACTCGGCCTACCAGGCCATCGCTGCGGCGCGAGGGGATGTGCGCCAGGAAGGTGGGGCCCAGGTGCCTTCTCACCTGGCGGGTGGGCCCCGGCCAGAGGCCGAAGGGGAACAGTACCTGTATCCCCATGACCATCCAAGTGGGTGGGTGAAGCAGTCGTACCTCCCGCCCCAACTGGTAAGCCGTCAGTACTATCAGCCCAAAGACAACCCGCGGGAACAGAAGATAGCTGAGTACCTGCGAAAACTGCGCGGCGAGGAAAACTCGCCAGCTCAGCGAGAAGGTTAATGTACAAACCTAATTTAGGAGGCAGTACAATTGAAGATACCTGTAGTCGTAATATGGGGTCCTAAAGGGCAACCCACTTGGCCTCACCCTTATTTGGATTGTGAAGCTTCGGGCAAAGAATTCGTGACCAAGCTGGCCAGTGCCTTCCCTGATGTAGAATTTGTGATGGAACTGGCTAAAACTGATGCGGATGGTGAAAGGATTCTCAAAAAGTATCCTGAGGTGTCCGGATTTGTAGTCTATTTGGCTACACATCGCTCTTGGGGGTTAGATACCTTAGCCCAGGCAGGGGCACGGCTTGTACTAGTTGATCAAATGTATGCTGGCTCAGGAGGACTACTGTGCTTTGGTGCTGCGGCGCGCAATCGGGGCGATAAGGTAATTGCGGTAGGGTCCTCCAACTTTGAGGATGTTACGCGGGCGGTAAATGTACTGGTAGCGTTGGGAAAGATGGCCGAGTCCAAAATCTTGGTCTATCGCGACGGCGACCTTTCCGATTATGCCCGGCTGCTGAAAGAAGGCTGGGGAACCAGTTTAGTCGGAAGCACTGCCGCAGAACTCAATGCTGCCTACGATAAAGTAGCCGATGAATCCGCGCAGGAACTGGCCAACAGATGGATTGCTGAAGCCGAAGCAGTAGTCGAGCCGACTGAGGAGGATATTTTTAAGGCGGCTAAGCTTTATTTTGCGATGAGCGCAGAAATGGAGCGCTATGGTGCCGATGCGGTAACTATTGATTGCCTCACTTACATCTATGGCCAGAAGCTGACAGCCTATCCCTGTCTGGGATTTATGGAACTCAACAGTACCGGCTCTATTGGGGTATGTGAGGCAGACCTTTCCAGTACTATGAGTTTTCTGTTCCTGAAACATCTGATCGGCCGACCTGGCTATGTCTCTGATCCGGTCATAGATGAGGGTGCTAACCAGATTATTTATGCTCATTGTGTGGCCACAATCAAGCCGTACGGCCCCTCCGGACTGCAAGTGCCTTATACAATTCGGTCCCACGCTGAGGATGATAAAGGCGCTTCGGTTCAGAGTTTTCTCCCGTTAGGGCAGATGGTAACTACCTTGGAAATCTCAGTTGAGCACAAGGGCATCACAGTCCATACGGGCAAGAGTGTGGCTAATGTGGTGGAGCCCAAAGCTTGCCGGACGAAACTTGCCTGCGAAGTGAATACCGAGAGAATTCTAGAGAACTGGAATATAGCTCCAGGCTTCGGCTGGCACCGGGTTACCTGCTATGGCGACCTGCGGCGAGAGGTCAAGTATCTAGCCAAGCTCCAGGGATATCGACTAGTAGAGGAAGACAAATAGGCTCGGTACTACCCATTGAGTTAACAGAATGATAAGTCAGTACCTGCGAAAACTGCGCAGCGGGCAACACACGGCCCCGCGTGGTGACCAGACAAAAGGTGATCAGCATGAAAATACAGACCGAGACTGAAGGTGACTGGCTGACCGTCTTTTCTCTCAGCGGCGAGTTAGATGCCTATACTGCTCCCCAGTTCCAGGAGTCGCTCGCCGAGACCTTTGATCGTGACTTGGTGTGGATATTGGTAGATTTAGGCCAGGTAGAGTACATTGACAGTGTAGCCTTAGGCATACTACTTGGGGGGGCGAAACGAGCCAATGAGCGCGATGGCGACCTGGCTGTGGTTTGCCAGCGCGCTAACGTGCTTAAAGTCTTTGACATCTCCGGGACCCGCGAGCTTCTTAATGTTTGTGAAGATCGCGGCCAGGCCCAGCGGCTTCTCGAGCAGAGACGGGCTATGGCCATGGCCCGGAATAAAAGGGGGGGGCAGTAAGATGGCTGAAGCTGGAGTGTTGGAACTCAAAGTGCCTTGTGATCCCCGCTATATTTCAGTAGTCCGCCTGGTAGTGGCGGGTATGGGGGCTCAAGCCGGACTGACCGTGGACGACATTGACGATATGAAGGTTGCGGTTTCCGAGGCCTGCACCAACACCATTGACCATGCGTTCGCGGCCGAGGAATCTGGATCCGTATCTGAGCCAATTCTCATTCGGTTTTCTCCCCGCCCAGCAGAGCTACGCGTTGAAGTAGAAGATGTCGGCCAGGGCTTTGAACCGGATCGGGTACAGTTAGACCTGTCCCAGCCCCCCTCAGTAGAGGGTGGATTGGGGCTATACCTGATACATCAGCTTGCCGACAGTGTCCAGGTCCAGAGTGCTCCGGGCAGCGGTACCAAAGTCATCATGACCAAGCGGGCGGCGAGGTGACCTGGATGGGCTCCGGCTGGGACGAGCTCTCTACTCAAGACTTATTCAAGGAACTACGTAGCACACAGGACCCCAAGCTACGGGATTACCTGATTAGCCACCATGCGGGCCTGGTGCGCCACGTAGCCCGGGAATATGCCGAGGCAGGCGAAACCTATGAGGACCTGCTCAGTGTCGGGCACCTAGGCTTAATCAATGCTGTGGACCGATTTGACCCCCAGCGAGGTACCAAATTCGCCACCTTTGCTATTCCCACCATCCGGGGCGAGATTCAGCGCCATTTCCGGGATCGCACCTGGGGCATCCATGTGCCGCGCCGGGTCCAAGAACTAAGCATCCAGGCCCGCCAGGCGCGTGAAGTCCTAGCCAAGCGCTACAGCCGGGCCCCCACCTATGCGGAGTTAGCCGGGGAGCTGGGAGTTTCGGAAGAGGAATTAATTCAAGCCGTAGAAGTGGGCCGGCATTATGACTTACTCAGCCTGGACGCTACCACCAATCCGGCTGGTGATGATGACCAGTCTCTGGCCGACCAGGCCGGAACTGAAGACCCTCGCCTGGATCTAATCGCCGACCGCGACCAGCTACTTCAAGCGCTACGCCAATTATCACCCCGCCTGCAGGTCATCATAGCCTTACGCTATTTTGAAGAGCTATCCCAGCAGGAGGTAGGGAGCCGTCTGGGGATATCCCAAATGCACGTCTCTCGTCTCCAGCGTCAAGCCATTGACAAGTTGCGCCAAATCTTCGACCAGACCGACAACTAAGCCTTACCAGGAAGAGATTAACAATAGTGACCACCCAGCAGCTTAGAGAACTCTTTATTGACTTCTTTGCCCAGCGCGGGCACCTGGTTCGCCCCAGTGCCCCGCTGGTTCTGCGTGATGACCCGACCAGTTTCTTCACCAGTGCCGGGATGCAGCCCTATATGGCCGCTTTCCGCGGTGAAGAAGCGCCCCCTGCTCCTACTGCCGTCAGTATCCAGAAATGCACCCGTACCAGCGACATAGAGGGAGTGGGCTATCTGAATCGCTATCATACTTTCTTTGAGATGCTGGGCAACTTCTCCTTTGGCGACTACTTCAAAAAGGGAGCCATAGAGTACGCCTGGGAATTCGTCAGCGAGGCGCTTGAACTGCCTCTGGATAGACTATGGTTTACTGTCTACCAGGACGATGATGAAGCCGAAGACATCTGGCACCAGCACATTGGCATTCCCAAAGAGCGCATCTCCCGCTTCGGTCGCGAGGATAACTGGTGGCCCAAGGTCCGCTGGGAGGGTCCGTGTGGGCCCTGCACTGAGATATTTGTGGACTTAGGCCCGGAGGTCGGTTGTCCCGAGGGCTGCCAGGTGGGTTGCCAAAAATGTGAGCGATATATGGAGCTATGGAACCTGGTTTTCCAGCAGTTTACCGAGGCTCAAGATGGCACACTCACGCCTTTGCCGGCCCAGGGCATTGACACTGGCATGGGGCTGGAGCGGCTGGCGTTGGTGATGCAGAACAAGCGCTATACCGCTGAGACTGACGAACTGTGGCATATCCTTAGTCGCAGCCTGGATGAAATCAACCAGTATCGCCGCCAGCCCTACCAATACGGCCAAGATGACGATGTCGATGTCGCCCTGCGTATCATCGCTGACCACCTGCGGGCTGCCGCTTTTCTGATGGCCGACGGCATCGTCCCCTCTAATGAAGGCCCTGGCTATGTGCTGCGACGGTTTATCCGGCGCGCTTACCGCTACGGACAACAGGCCGGTGCTGAGGGCCCCTTCCTGCATAAGGCGCTACCCGCTGTGCGAGAAGCAATGGGCCAAGCCTATCCGGAATTATCCCCGCGCGAGGAGTTTTCAGCCACTATTTTGCAGCAGGAGGAACAGCGGTTTGCTGCCACCCTTGAGCAGGGTATGAACCGGTTCGCCCAGATCAGCGAAGATCTCTCCAAGCAAGGCCAAACTGTTATCCCTGGTGACCAGGCTTTTGCCCTCTATGACACCTACGGGTTCCCGCTGGATATGACCACAGAGCTGGCTGCTGAACAGGGC
>JALGTV010000259.1 GCA_029821215.1 Candidatus Zipacnadia bacterium
TTTTGGCCAGACATGGCCGAGAGCTGTTTGGCGACGAGGACTTCGCAGGGCTGTATTGCGAGGACTTTGGCCGGCCCAGTGTGCCGCCGAGTCTGTTGGCGATAGCGCTGCTGCAGGCCCACGATAAGGTCTCGGATGCTGAGGCGACGCGACGTGCGACTTTCGACATGTGCTGGAAGGTGGTATTGGGCGTAGAGATGGACGAGCGGCCTTTCGCCAAGAGCACGCTGCGGCTTTTCCGCGCCCAGCTTCTCATCCACGACCAGGCGCAGGCGATCTTCACTGCCAGTCTGGAGTTTGCTCGCCAGACCGGATATTTGAAGGGCCGTAAGGCGCGCCTGGCGGTAGATAGTACCCACATCTTCGGGCGCGGCGCGGTAGAAGATACCTACAATCTGATTGCGCACGGCATCCGGAATGTCTGCCGGGTGCTGGCGCAGACTCCCTACTTTGACCAGCAGTACCGCGATCGGGTGGTGATAGAGCATCGCATCGGACGGCTTCTGAGGCCCTTATCGCCGGCTCCTATGCTGCCGGCGAGCGAAATTCCGCAACAGCCCCGCCTGACATCAGGGCATCCATTACCGGCCACGCTGTCATTAGCCCATTTGCGGCATGAAAAAGGCCCCTTTCCGGCCGGGTTTTTAGATTGTGTTTGCTTTGCAGCAGGCGGAAGCGGGCATGGCGGTGGCGCACCTGACGCTGGACAAGGCGATGCTGCAGGAGGTGTTGCGAAAAAAAGAATGACGCCGGCCTGCCGTCGCGTGGTGGTTGCTTACTTGCAGGCCCACTACCAAGTCAGTGAGCGCCGCGGCTGCTGGATGAAAGTGGGCACCTGCCCGCCCAGCTCGGAGACAAAACTGAAATCTACTGCTGCCGCCAGTTGGCGCAATAGATGGTCGGCGGGGATCAACTCTTCATAGATCATGCCAAAGAAGCTGCTTTGTTTGCTGTGTTCGCCTTGCATAGCTACGATCACCGTTATTGAATAATTCTGCTGCTATCAACCACACCCCTTCTAGCACATTTACGTCTTGACCTCTACCCCCCCCTGTTATACTATACAGTGACTTTTACACCAGTCTCATACTATAGGTCTCGTCCAGTTATCTGCGGAGGGAATTCTAATGAAGGTCTATACCCTGGACAGTGATTTAGTAGTTAGATTAGCCGCTGCCGACTTAGCCCGGTGTCTGAGCGTGATGGCCGACACCGAAATATCGGTGTGCCCAACGGAAAAGTTTGATGGACAGCCGGGCATCTATTTGGGTACTACCCCATCCTTGGGTGAAGCCGCCAACCTGCCGGCAGTGCCTGACCCTAAGTGGGATGATGCTTTCTTACTTACCTCAGCCGGAGACGCCCTGGTAATTGCTGGCACTAACCCCCGCAGCGTGCTGATGGGTGCTTATCAGTACCTGCGCGAGCTGGGGGCTGAATGGCTATGGCCGGGTGAAGATGGCGAGATTTTACCCCCGGTTGACCAGATTCCCTTGAAGGGATTCAATATTACTGCGGCGGCCGCTCATCGGCATCGGGGGGTTTGCATTGAAGGGGCGCCATCATTGGCCCATATTCAGGACATGGTACAGTGGATGCCCCGGGTGGGTCTCAATGCTTTCTTTTTGCAATTTCAGACTTCCAGCCATTTCTGGCGACGATGGTATTCCCATCAGCTCAATCCCACGTGGGAGAATGAGTGGAATCTGACCGAAGAAGAATGTGCGGCTTTGGATGAAGGAGTCATCAAGGCGGTTAAGGAGCGAGACCTCATTCTTCATCGCGTGGGTCATGGCTGGACGGCAGCCGCCCTGGGGCTGCCTACCAATGGTTGGGATCGCTACGAGGGGCAAGTAACCGATGAGCAGCGGAAGCTGATGGCCAAGGTGGATGGGGAACGGGGCCTGTGGGAGAACGTTCCCATAAACACCGAACTGTGCTACAGCAATCCCGAGGCTCGCCGGAGACTGGTGGAAACGGTGTTGGAGTATGCCCAAGCCCATCCTGAAGTGGATGTGCTATAGCTCTGCGGCTCAAGGAGATCGCCCCCCGGATGAAGTTGGCCCTCATTATCTACCATGATCTGCTATGGCCGCCCGAACAGGTCAAGGTGGATTTCAGTAGGGGCAACCTGCTGGTCATGTTTGCTCCTATCTCCCGATGCTATGGTCATGGTTTGGCGGATGTGGAGTGTGGCGATGATCGCCCGCTGACCCGCCCCTCATTCAATCAGTTCCCCTTGCCGGATAATAATATGGATCATATAAAGCTGTTGAAATTGTGGCAGTCGGCATGCCCGGGAGAATACTTTCTGTTTGACTACCACTTTATGTGGCAATGGTATCAGGACCTGATGTCGGTGCGGCTGGAGGAAGTACTGACCGCTGACATAGATAGCTACGCCCAACTGGGCCTGGATGGCCTGGTGAACTGTGGCTCAGAGCGGGTGTTCTATCCTACTGGCTGGCCCTATTACTTGATGGCCCGCCATTTGTGGGGCGAGCGCCAGGGGCCAGAGCAGAAGGCCCGGTATTTTCAGCTTGCCTTTGGCGAGCAGTCGGAAGTCGCTCAGCGATTTACCGACCAGTTTGCCCAGGTCACTGGCTCACCAATCCATGCTCATCCCTGGTGGGAAGCAGCGGATATACAGCGAGCTAATCAAGTCGTGGAGTGGCTGGCGCAGCACCAAGAGCCATTGGAGGCAGGTGCTCAGGCAGCGAAAAGCCCCACCCAGCAGCGGGCTTGGCGCGTGTTGCTTCATTACCACCGGCTGGCCATTGATCTGTGGACTGCTGTGCAGGCCAAGCTACGCGGCGAAAAACAGCAGGCGCTTGAGCAGCTTGAGCAGACACAGAAATTCCTGCAGGAAGCCGAGAAGGACACCGCGCCGGCTATAGATACGTTAGTGCTGCTTGGCTGGGTCGGGGCTATCCGCGATGCGTTCCAGAAGCAGTGACGAGGCCGTACTGGACTGGCGGTCAAAAGTAGCCTAAGAAGTTGCCCCGCGCCAGAAGGGGATTGTAAAGCGGCTTAGGGCCACGACCGCCGCCATTTTCAGGGCGTCGCCGGCCAGGAACGGGGCCACTCCCACCGTTACCGCCGCCTTAAGGCTTATCCCGGTTAGGATCACCAATCCGGCCACGCCAGCGGCGTAAATGATAATAGTGGCTATCATAAGCGCAGGCAGTAAGGTGGTAAGGCGAAAGCCACCTCTGGTAGCCAGACCTACTGCGGCTGCGGCGGGTATGAAGCCAATGATGTAGCCGGCTGTCGGCCCCAGCAGGGCGCTGCTACCGGCGGCGAACACCGGCAGGCCGGCCAGTCCCGCCACGATATATACGGCCTGGCTGGCTGCTCCACCGGCAGCACCCAAGGTCACCCCGGCTAACATGACCAGCGCCGTCTGCAACGTAATCGGAACCGGCGAAAACGGCAGGGGAATGCGAATGTGTGCGGCCACCGCGGTCACAGCGGCGAATACGCCGACCCCGACGACCGCCTTAACCGTAGCCGGACTTACCAACTCAAGAGGGAACTTATCTGCCCACTGACGCGTCTTTAACATAGGAGGACTACTCCTGTTTCAGTTCTCACCCAGCACTCCTACATTGTAACCCACTGACAGTTCGCTGTCAACTATAGTCTAAGGAGGGCGCTATCATGAACCAGACCAGCATGTCCGGGGCCACAACAGGACTTATCATCGTCGCCTTGCTGCTGAGCAGTTCGTTGGTCTTCGCTGATGGTACTTTATGGTATCAGGGACTGTTTGATGGCGAGGTGAAAGTGCCTGACCAACTCTGGGGCTGGTACGAATACAGTCCCACCGGGACCTCAGCCCATCCGCTCTACACTCGGCGGCATTCGCTTGCGCGCCACCGCTATGGGCGCCGCTACGGCCTGTGGACCTGTCCGGTCATCTACTTGCCCACGCCTGAAGCCACCGACAAAGACAGCGAGGATAAGGACGAGCAGAAAAAGGTCCATACGCCCCGTCCCCTTCCCGGTCAGTACTGGTATGAACGGCCCT
>JALGTV010000260.1 GCA_029821215.1 Candidatus Zipacnadia bacterium
AACCTGCACACTCACACCACCAACTCCGACGGTTGCTATACCCCAGAGCAGGTTACTGAGGTATACGCTGCAGGGGGTTACGACTTTCTGGCCATTACCGACCACGATAAGGTCACTGAAGTAGACAGTCTCCAGGGGCGAGGGCTAACCGTGCTGCCGGGTGCTGAAGTTACCGTCGCCCCCGCCAATTTCGGGCAGAATATCCATATTGTCATGCTGGGCGCTGAGGCTATTCCTCAGAGTTATTATGCCAACGCCCCACCCGCAGTCCTGCCGACGTTGGCCGAGTGGTGCCAGATGTGCATACTGGCTCACCCCTTCTGGTCGCTGCTCCAGTTCGCTGACGTTTTACCCCTGGAGGGATATATCGGAGTGGAGGTCTATAACACTACGTGCGAATATGGCTCTGGCCGCGGTCCTTCGGAGATGATGTGGGATCTACTCCTGGCTCAGGGCCGTCGGGTCTGGGGCCTGGCAGTGGATGATATCCACCACGAGCATGATGCTATGCATGGCTGGGTGATGCTTAAAGCCGAAGATAATAGCCCTCCGGCTATCTACACTGCACTGCGCGAGGGGCAATTCTATTCATCCACTGGCCCTGAGATTCACAACCTCCAAATAGAGGGCGACCAGGTCCAGGTGGAGTGCTCACCTTGCCGGGAAGTTGCGGTTATTGCGGCCGCGCCTGGCCAGGGCTGTACGTCGCGGCGACTGGAGATTGCCCTCCCGCACTGCGGCGGTGCGGGTTGAATGTATTGATGAGGCCGGCCACAAGGCATGGAGTAATCCGTTCTTTCCCGCTGATAATCCGCCCAGGCATTGATATCCTAAGTGTACATGATCCAATACTCGAACGGTAGCCGTCGAGCAGAACTCGGCTCAGTAAGGCCATGCCAAAGCCGGCTGGCCGCCGTTGGGAGATGCTTCGCTACCACTCGTCATACTTCAGGTAAGGCCAGCCTACGGTTATGGGAGTCCGGAACCCAGAATACGAGGGCCGTTCATACCAATACTGACCGGGAAGGGGACGAGGCGTATACGATAGCGCTCCCCCTTGACTGCCCTATATTGGAGAACCGTGCGCATTATCACGAAGTCGGAGTTGGCCCACATCTCCGAAGACGAAGGGGCAACATTGCAATGAAAGACCATATCTCCGTTTTCCATCTCCATCCTGACGTACCGCCAGGAGTGGAAAGCACGTCGGCAGCAGCTACGCAACTCGATGGAGGTGCCCGCATCATAGTGGTTTCCCGGAATCCAGTCTATCTCATAGGTGTACTGACGAGTCATCGAACAGCGAGTATCAACCTGATTAGCTAACTGCAGACTCATGATACACTTCTTGTGAAAAGGCTATTTGGGATATTTCCCATTTGCTGCTTGGTTGGCTATATATTCTCCGTGTATGTGTCAATTTCCTTCTCCCACCCACTATGTACGCACAAGAATCAGGGATTTGCAGGCCGGGCAGAGGTTACTCGCTATTAATTGAGTAACTCTGAGAGCCTTTGAGTCGTTAGCAGACACACTGCGTCTACTAATTGATAGCGGCTCCACCTTATGTACCAGTACTACTGTGGACACCAGCAGGTCAATCTTTGCGAAAGGCGGTGAGAGAACCATGATAGGTGCGACGGCCTATAGGAGCGTAGCTGTTTGTCTGGTGGCAGTATTGGCGCTAACGGTGGGTTCAGCAAAGGTGGCCCGGGCGGGGGGGGACCTGCCCAAGATTCTCGCTGGTGCAGCGGTGGGCTATCTGATGTACAAAGCCCTTGAGGATGCTGATGACCGAGGGCAAGACCGCTGTCAGCGCTGTGAACCCCATCGGCGGTATAACCCGCCCCGGGCGTATGATCATCGGGCGAGGCGGCCTGGGTCTGTCTGGAAAGCGTACGACCGCGGCTACCGGGGTGGGTGGCAAGTTTATGTCGAATATGGCCACCAGCGTGGTCGGGACCACGGCAAGAAAGTAGACTTCCGACGGGTCTATCGGTTTGTGCCGCCCCGTGGCTATCGTGCGTGGTGATAGAGGCTAGCATTCTCCGGCAGCTGTTCACCATTAGTCTCTATCTTTGATACAAGGTGTGGAGCCGCTATCAGAACTAATAGAGACACTGTGTTAGGCAGGGAGCATCTGCTGCTGTTGCCAGTATCTAATCAATCACCAGATAGGCTGCCAGGTATGCTGTATGTCTTCTCAGCCTAAGATGTTTTGCCCGGGCATGAGGCGGACATACCTAGAAACCCGGCTGGAAAGGGGCGCTTTTTCGTGCCGCAAATGGGCTAATTTGTGTGCGGGTGATGATGGGGTGGGCTGATCTTAGGTTGCGGCGGTTGTTGTCGGGTTTGCGTTCGCGGAATACGGCGATGAAAGCCACAGAAGCCGCCCGGGCCCAAGACCTGACAAAACAGCGGCGCAAAAAGTCACCAAGCACACCCTCTGTGCCCATCCAACTGGCCATTAGGGTCAGGTTGGCCACCGTAGCCGCCATCAGTGCCTGAAACTGTGTCTTCATCCGTCCGCAGTATCTGCTCTGTCGTATTCCCAGCCCCACCAGCCGCCCGATGCGATGCTCTATCACCACCCGATCGCAGTACTGCTGGTCAAAGTAGGGAGTCTGCGCCAGCACCCGGTACAGCTTGGCGATGCCATGAGCAATCAGATTGTAGGTATCCTCTACCGCGCCGCGCCCGAAAATGTGGGTGCTATCTACTGCCACTCGCGCTTTGCGGCCCTTCAGGTAGCCGACCTGTCGGGCGTACTCCAGGTTGCGCACAAACACCGCCTGCGCCTGGTCGTGGATGACAAGTTGGGCGCGGAAAAGCTGCAGCGTACTTTTGGCGAAAGGCCGCTCGTCCATCTCTACGCTCAGAGCTACCTTCCAGCGCATATCATAAGCCGCCTGCTTGGTGGCCTCAGCATCCGAGACCTTATCGTGGGCCTGTAGCAACAGCGCTATCGCCAGCAAGTTGGGCGGCACCGACAGCCGACCAAAGTCCCGGCAGTAAAGCTATCGGTGCTCACGAAATCCCGATACTGGTTATCTGCCGAAAACAAATTCTGCTGATTGGGGCGGCGTCCTATCATACCGATGGCTCCTTGGACCTGATAGCACCACACCCACATTCTATCCTCACACCCACATTCTATCCTCATTTATCCATCTCCTCAACCATCCCACTTTTCGGCCGGATTTCTAGTATAGTAGGGGCGCCAGCGTCACAGAGACAATACAGCTAATCCCCAAATATCTCCTCCAGCAGTTCCTCCGTATCCGTATTGACTCAGTCATTCTCCTTCGCCGCCGCCAGGCGGGTGGCGACATCATCCCAGTTGATAACATCAAAGAAGCCCTCGGTGAACTCAGGTCGGCGGTTCTGGTACTGGAGGTAATAAGCATGCTCCCAGACGTCCAGCACGAGCATCGGAGTCACAACACCCCACTGGGCCAGATTCTGGTGCTTCTCGGCCTGCAGAATCACCAGTTGCGAGCGCAGCGGCTGCCAGGCCAGCACGCCCCACCCCGAGCCTTGCACACTGTTACTGGCCGATAGGAACTGGGCCTTGAAGGTAGCGAACGAGCCGAAGGCTTTGTTGATTTGTGCAGCCAGTTCTCCCTCCGGCTCACCCCCGCCGGCCGGACTCATATTGTTCCAGAACAGACTATGCAACAGATGGCCTGAATAGTTGAATGCCACCGCGTCGCACAGCGTGCGAATGGCCGAGAAATCTCCCGACTGCTGAGCGGCTTTTATCTTCTCCTCCGCCTCATTGAGGCCCTTGACATAGCCCGCGTGATGCTTGTCGTGATGCAGGTGCATCGTCTCTTCATTTAGGAACGGCTCCAGGGCATCATAAGCATACGGCAGGTCAGGTAGTTGGTGCGGCATAGTCATACCTCCTAATGGGTAGTTGAGGTAACAGTGGCAAATGGGTGACTACTGCTTCGGCCCATGACAAGGCAAGGCTCATTAGTTCCACACCGCTACAACTGAAGAATTCGAATCTTTCGCCCGTTGGCAGATTGATGATTCTCTCACCGCATAGATGAAAAGGTCAGCCACAAACCCTGGCTCAAACAAAATTATGCTCTTTGTGTTTTGCGGCAATATCATCGGCCAGCTTATCCAGAGCCGCAAAATCCGCCGCTTGCGGAAGGCCTTTGCGAAAGACCGGATCCAATATTTCTACCTTTAAGTTTGACATAACCTCTGATAATTGCTCAATCGTTCGACTACCCCAGGCGTAGGAGCCAATGATGGAAGCGAACTTCAGTTTTGGGTTTAGGGCATTAGCCAGATATGCAGCAGAGATTGCGTGAGGATGTGGACCTCCGAGCACCGCAGGCGTCCCCACCACAATGGTGGCGGCATCAACTAAGGCCGTGGCCAGTTTCCCAATATCCGTGATCTCCAAATTGAATTGCTCTACTTTGACACCCCTTGTCGCTAAGGCATTGACCAAATGCGCTACCATTTTCCTCGTACTGCCGTGCATTGATACGTAGGGAATGACTACCAGGTTTTTGGGTGGCGAAGAGACCCACTCGTGGTAAGCGTCAATGATGAACGGGGGCTTATCATAGATAGGGCCATGACTGGGCGCAATTGCGGCTATTTCATAGTCCTTTATCTTTTCCAGATTCTTCGCAATTATTTGGCGAAAGGGCATCATTATTTCGGCGTAGTATCTCTTAGCTGCTTCATAAACGCGGGCCTCGTCAGTAGCATACAAATCAGTGGTAGCCAGGTGCGAGCCGAAAAAGTCACAGGTAAATAGAATCTTATCTTCTTGCAGATAAGTTAACATAGTCTCGGGCCAGTGAACCCAGGGGGTATGGATGAACTCCAGAGTCCTCTGCCCCAGCGACAAAGTTTGCCCATCATCCACGGTGATGAACCTTTCCTCCGCAACATGCAATAGGCTCATAAGTATTCCCTTACCCTTGGGGGTCGTGACAACCGTGGCGTTAGGGTATTTCACAAGCACGTCAGGGATCGCTCCCGCATGGTCCTGTTCGGCATGGTGAGCCACAATATAGTCAATACTGGGCACACCTTCCAATTGAGAGGACAAGACATCCACCATGGAAGGGTCAACAGTATCTAACAAGGCGGTTTTTTCGCTGCCCTCAATCAGGTAGGCGTTATAACTAGTTCCATCAGGAAGGGGTATCAGTGAATCAAATAATCGTCGGTCCCAATCAATAGCCCCTAACTTGTAGACGCCTTCGGTAATTCTTCTTGCTTCCATATCAGTAGCCTCTCTTCCTATTTCTTAACATTTTCATTGGCAGCGATAAATTCGGCTCGTGCTGGGCCACCATCTGTCTGATGCTATTTTCACTCGCCGTGTGGGCATTTTTTGAAGCACAGGAACCAATCCAGGCAATAATACTCGTCCCCAGCGCCCTCGACCCGCTCCCTCGCTGCGCCGCATGAGCCTGGCGGCGGGACGATCACATCATCCCCTATTTCCCAGTTGGCGGGAGTCGCGATACCATGCTCGTCGGAGTGCTGCATGGCGATGAGCAAGCGCTT
>JALGTV010000022.1 GCA_029821215.1 Candidatus Zipacnadia bacterium
CGCACCCCCACCTGGTCAATGGTAATGCCCCGCTGGTCAGCCTCAGAGGCTACATCACGCATTAGTCAGAGCTACCCTCACTTTCTGCGGTAGTAAATGGCTACTTTACCCAGGCCGCAGGTAAGATCTTTCGCGTCCTGTTCGGTAAACCCTTTGTTGCTAATGGTGACAAAGATATACTGGGAGCCGATGTTTGACAGTTCTGGCGCTACGCTAACTGCTGCCAGGCCGAGTTTTATGCTACCGGGGCATTATTCAAACAGTAGGGAGCAGACAACCTGTTGGGTTTCCAGAGCGCCCATAGTTTGCTGGGCAACTTCTAACTTCTTAATTTTTCCTTGTCAAGGGTGTATAATCCTTCTGCTGTTGCTGAGGCTACCCCATTTCGTTGGCCGCGTTCGCATCTGCTGCTCCGGTGACAGGGCCAAAAAGCTCCGGGCAGGGGGGTTGCAATTTGCGGCTGAATGTGTTATACTTAAAATAGTTAATTGGCAAACACTGTGCAGGGTAACGAAGATATGGGCACAGTAGCCAAGTATGGGTGACTCTCAGCCACAAGCTTTATCCCCCGTAAAGTAGGCAAGAGCTTTTCAAAAAAATTTTGCCTGCTTTGAAAAAACTCCACCAGCAGGAAGGAATTTGGTTGACGCCGGGGGATATTAGTGTGAAGATTTCGTCACCTTTGCCCCATGAGGCCTAAGGATAGATAGTGATGAGTAAGTTAGTTCCGGAAGTATGCCCATTTTGTGGAGCCGGCTGCGGCATATACTTGCAGCACCAGAGCCAAGATATGATAACGTTGCTTCCCAGCCGCGCCGATCCGATATCTGAGGGCCGGTTGTGTATCCGGGGCTGGCACTTAGCAGCTTTGGTGCGAAACTCACAACGACTGTGTTCTCCGCTCATAAACGGAACCGCAGTTCCCTGGGCCGAGGCCGTAGCGGCCGCCACCGACAGTCTCAGAGAACTGCCAGCCAACCGGGTGGCGATATTGGCGGCCGGCCACCTGACCAACGAGGAGGCTTTTGCTGCCAGTTACTTGGGCCGACAGGTACTGGGCACTGGCCATCTGGATAACTTCGGGCGTATGGTAGATGGACCGACTATCTGCGGCCTACAGTACAGCCTACAACAGCCGTACACCCGCCCACCTCTTAATGATTTGATTAACTGCGATCTGATTGTATGCCTTAATTCCAATCTGCGGGAGCTGAACCCTCAGGCCGGTGCCTGGGTTAAGAAGGCCCAGAAGGCGGGAAGCAAGCTGATTGTAATTGACGAGGCCGACGACGGCCTGGGTGCTGATGCCGATGTCTATATCCAGCATGCAGTGCGGGCCAGGGCCAGCGTATTGGAGCAGCTTTCCCGCATTCTGGCGGGAGAACCGGAGCTTTCGTTAGAATTAGCTCACCTTGGCCCCGCGAGCATCACTGAGGCTCTATACCAGGCTGCCGATATGATTAACTCGGCAGCTCGCGTAGCTATCGTGCTTTCGGCGCGAGCTTGTTCTATCCCGCAACCGGCTATGATAGCCGGCAAGATAGCTCAACAGATTAACACCACCGCCCCGGGGTCTGCCCAGGTCATAGCCATAGGCGGCACGCCTAATTGCATTGGCTTGATACATATGGGCTTGGCCCCCCGTGACGGAAACGACCAGTCACCACCGGGCTTGGCTGTCGGTGAGATATTAGCTCACGATCAGCAGGATATAGATGGATTGATTGTGATTGGCGAAGAACTCAGTGCTTGGCTGGGTGAGGCCGGGCTGAAAGCCCTGGCAAGGCGGTTGCAGTGTCTGATAGTGCTGGACAGTTTACACACGCCCACTACCGAGATTGCCGATATTGCCTTCCCTATGGCCGGTTTTGGTGAGAAAGAAGGCAGTTTTACCAGCTTAGATGGGACACTTCGCTGGTCGGGGCAGGTGGTCGAGCCGGTAGCCGAATGCCGTTATCTACCGCAGATATTCGCGGAGATAGCCGGTGAACTGGGCCACCAGGATTTCCCAGTGGAAATTGATACCATCTGGGAGCAAATCAATCAGCAAATCCCCGGCTATGGGGATATTGAACTCGCTGACTTACGGGCTAATCGCCCCGTGAGATTGGACGAGACAACTCTGACCCAACGCACCGGTCCAATGGATCAGGATATTGAGCTGCCCAGCATAGAGACAACTGCGGAAAGGCCATATACACTGCGCAGCCGTTATGACGCCAACTGGTGGATATATGACGGTCGGGTGCCAGCCATTCCCGCCTTGTACCGCGAGGTAAGAGATCTGGAAGCTGGCTATGCCTTGATGAACCCGGAAGATATGGAAAAGGAGCGAGTCCGCCCGGGGCGATCGGCTGTCTTGCAGACCGCGACCGGTGGCGCCCGACTGCTGATTTACCCGCTGGCGGGCATACCCGAGGGGATCATTATACTACCCGCCCATCAGTTGAAGTTTCTCCAGCGGCTGCTCGGATTTGGCGAGTATGATAAAGAATGCAGCGCTATATATCGTGCCCCGGTAGCGGCAGCGGTGAAAAGAGGATAGGCAATGGCTGATATTCGGCAGTACATATTGCCCAAAGAGAAGCTACAGCAGGCAATTCAACGGCTTTTTCAGCTTCCCGACGAGGTTGTTGCTCCCACTACTGCGCCCAGAGGTGATATTTACTTTCAGCCGGTGAACAGTGGGGCCGAGGTGGAGTTAGATTTTGGCAATTCTCTGGTTTCCCCGGTGCAATGCATAGTGCCCAGCGAAGAAGTCATTTTTGAGTACCACCAACGCGAGCAGGGCCCACCCGAGATTGTGGCACCACCCCCCCCGGCGCCTCAGATTATTCTGGGCATTCGTCCCTGTGATGTGGCCGCAATTCAAAATCTGGATAATTTCTTTATAGAGCGGGAGCCGGCTGACGGCCTCTATGAGGCTCGCCGCCAGCAGACAACGCTGATTGCCCTGGCCTGCCCTGAGCCAGTAGCTGACACCTGTTTTTGTACCTGCTGTGAAGGAGGCGGGCTATACGCCCGAGAAGGCTTTGACGTGCAGTTAAGCCTGGTGGAGGGCCAGTATCTGGTCGAGGTTGCCACCGAAAAGGGACAGCGAATTTGCCAACTGTGGGATGACCTGCTATCGCCGGCTACTCAGGAGATAGTAGAGGCGCGTGATGCTCAGGAGAAGAAGGCCATTTATGCTCGAACCGGACCGGACGCCAATCTGGCGGCCGCCATCCGCCGCATCACCGCCGATGCAGTTAACCCTGAAATCTGGGAGGCAGTGGGGCACGACTGTTATAGCTGCGGCGGTTGCTCGTATCTGTGCCCAGTTTGCACCTGCTATGACGTAGTAGATATCAACTACGACGAGGATCATGGCGTCCGCGTCAGGCGGACTGATTCCTGCCGACTGGGTGGCTTTACCCGAGAGGCCAGTGGCCATATCCCGCGGAATACCGCCGCCTCTCGGGCTCGCTGGTATGCTTATCATAAGCTTAGTCACGATTACTATAAGCAGCAGGCCCGGTATGGCTGTGTGGGCTGCGGGCGCTGTATTATCACTTGCCTGGGCGATATAGGCATGCCCACCGTTTGTAAGCTGGTACGCCAGTCCGAAGCAGAAAAGGTCAGTTGATGACACTACAAGGAGCCAAAATGCAGCGAGAGGACTATATTCCCCGACCGGTCGTCATTGATAATATTCGGCCCGAGACGCTAACAGAGAAAAGCTTCACCCTACGGTTTACCGATGACGAACCGTTCACCTTTCGTCCCGGCCAGTTTGTCGAAGTCTCGGTCTTAGGAGCCGGTGAGGCCCCCTTCTGTATCGCCTCTTCGCCGGCTCAAACTGATGCCATAGAAATAACCGTGAGGAAGTATGCAGAGGGAATGGTCGGCTCGGCGCTCCACGAACGCCAGGTGGGAGACTATGTGGGCGTGCGCGGACCACTGGGTAATCCCTTCCCGCTGGAGGAGTTTGAGGGGCGGGATATTCTTATCGTCGCCGGTGGTATCGGGCTGCCTGCCGTGCGCGCCTGTATACTGTATATCCTCGATCACCGTGATAACTACCGTAATGTAACTTTGCTGTACGGAGCCCGCACACCGGCGGATCGGGTCTACGAAGATGATTTAGGGATATGGGAAGGGTCACCAGATATAGTGTGCCAGCAGACGGTTGATATAGCTGATGAAGCCGGGACGTGGGATGGTCACGTGGGCCTCATCACCACTTTATTCGAGCCGCTGCAGATCGACGGGCCGCAAACCACCGCTATAATTGTGGGGCCGGCCGTGATGTATCCCTTTGTCGTGGCCGAGTGTCAAAATAAGGGAATTACGGACGAGAATATGTACTTTTCACTGGAGCGACATATGAAATGCGGGGTGGGCAAATGCGGACACTGTACCATCGGCAACAAGTACGTGTGCCTGGATGGACCGGTCTTCACTTACGCACAGATGCGACAGATGCACGATGAGTAGGGGCGGGACGGTCAGACAAGGTCAAGGAACTGCTTGAGAAGGTCAACTATCCTGCTGGCCCAATAGTACGGTAGGAACGATGAACCAACTGAAACAGTATTTAAGTGAGCATTTGCTAATAGTCGGTGTCGGTAACCCGCTGCGGGGCGATGACGCAGCCGGGCTGGTACTGGGCGAGAAACTGGCTGCTAAACTGCACCTACCTTATCTGTGCTGTGAGGAAGTTCCTGAGAATTATATAACCGAGATGATAGATAGCGAGGCAGATAGTATCCTAATAGTGGATGCGGTTGATTTCGGGGCTGCCCCCGGGCACATTAATCTGGTCTCGCCCCAGCAACTGTCCAGCGAGAATATCTCCACCCATAACTGCTCAGTAAGTTTGCTGGCCACGGTGCTGGAAAAAGCAGCGGGCAAGCGCATGATGGTACTGGGCATCCAGCCGAATAGTGTCGGGTGGGGCCATCAGCTCAGTCAAGTCATTGCTGAGGCCATTGATGATTTTGTGACTGGTTTGCCCGGTAGCAGTCCCGATTGATAGCTATCCCTGGAGATGTGAAGTGATAATGAGTGGCCTTGACGTGATAACTGCTGCTTTAATATTTCTGGTCGTGGGTGCGGTGATTACCGCACTAATCGCCAGATATCGGACGGTCTGCGGTTACGTAGCCTCTGTAATCGTCCTCATCGTCTCTATCTGGATAGCTATGGTAGCCTGGCAAGCCCTCACCCGGGGGCCGATACATAGCGTTTATGTGATCCCTTTCCTTAACATTTTCTTGCCCTTCACTGTTGATGGGCTGGGTGCCATATTTTTGTTGATAACTTCCTTAGTCGCGACCTGTGCCACGCTGTTCTCGGTCCAATATATGTCGCGATACCCACGTTATAACCTGGCCTCTTACTATCCTTTATTACTGTTGTTTTTTGCCTGTGTCATTGGTGAAGTGTCTACCCATAATATGTTGCTGTTTCTGGTCTTTTGGGAGGTTATGGCCCTGACCTCGTGGGGGCTAATTATCTTCGAAAAACACGACCCCGAGGTCCGCCGCGCCGGCTGGATATACTTCGTTGCGATTCACGCTGCTACCGCGTGCATATTGGTAGCTATTATCATATTATATCTACAGACCCCTACTAAGTCGTTTGAGTTAAGTCAGATGCGGCAGGTAATGGCTAACTGGCTGGTGGTCAGTCCCGGCCTAGCCCATATAACATTGGGATTATTGGCTTTGGGCTTTGCTACTAAAGCTGGCATTCTACCCTTCGGTTTTTGGCTGCCCCATGCTCACCCCGCCGCGCCTAGTCCTTTTTCGGCCGTACTATCTGGCTTAATGGTCAAAATGGGAGTGCATGGGCTGTTAGTAACCTTTGTTATGTTGCTGCCCTTATCGAGCGCTTCCACTGTGGGGGGGATAGTGATTGCATTGCTGGGCACCATCTCAATCTTTGTCGCCACTTTGACCGCTTTACAGCAACGGGATTCCAAGCGGTTGCTGGCCTTCCATACGATTGGGCAAATGGGTTACATCTGGCTAGGCCTGGGCACAGGCTTGGCGCTACTGCGGATTAGCCCTGCATTGGCAACCGTAGCCTTGATAGCTGGCTTGTTCCACATGATAAATCACGCCGCCTTTAAGTCGCTGTTATTCCTCAATGCGGGCGCAGCCTTGTACCGAACTGGTACACGAGATATGGACAAAGCCGGCGGATTGATACGGATAATGCCGGTTACGGCCATAACTGCCATAATTGCTTCGTTATCCATTGCCGGAATTCCCGGCTTCAACGGCTTTGCCAGTAAGTGGCTCATCTTCGCCAGCTCAATAATGGCAGGCATCAAACTACCGTTGTTTGTCTTCCTGGCCATCATTGCTATCTTTATCTCGGCAGTGACCCTGGCCTCTTTTATGAAGTTCCTGGGTATGTTGTTCCTGGGCAAGCTCCACGTGGGGCCGGAGGTGGAGCACCGGGAGGTGCCCCTCACCATGACCGTCTCCCAAGTGTTAACAGCTATACCTTGTGTTCTCTTTGGGGTTCTGCCGATATTGGTGATGAAGTACTTATATACCGCAGTCAGCAGCACGTTGCCGGCTGGCTTCTCTCCTACATTTGCATCGCTGTTTGGTCGCTCCCTACTTAATGCCACTGTGAGTCTGCCTGGCAGCAGTACGCCGACCGGTATATGGGGGCCACTGGTTATCCTCATAGCTTTCGCCGGTTGCTTGGCCCTGGCCTATCTTATCTCGCGGATGGGAGGAGCCAAGACCCGCGAGGTGCCGATGTGGTTATGCGGAGAGGAGCATTCCTTTGAGGAAGTAAGGTATCCAGTACACAGTTTTCTGTTGCCCTTCAATCGCTTCTTTGCCAGTTTATATCCGGCTCATTTTGACACCGACGTTAGCTCATCTGGTCATTCAGATGAAACTGTAAACACCAAGGTTCGCCAGTAATCTCTTCTATTAAGCGAGGCTTAGAGTAATGACCTTCGCTATTAACATCGGGATGGCCCTGTTCATAGGGCCATTGGTAGCTGGTATCGTGCGCAAAATGGTGCGCGCTCGAGTGCATTCCCGCCAGGGGCCACCTATTATTCAGCCCTTTTATGACTTGTTTAAGCTGCTGGGCAAAGAGGATCTGGAGTCTTCACCCAGTCTACTACTCCGCTATGCCCCCTTGGTCGCCTTTGCCGCCATCCTGGCGGCCGCTCTGCTCACCCCGATGGGGTTACGGCCCCCTCTGGGTGGCTATGGTGATATGATAGTTTTCGCCTACCTTATTACTATAGCTGCGGTCGCAGTAATGATGGCGGGGCTGATCTGTGCCAGCCCTTACTCTATGGTCGGGGCCAGCCGCGAGCTAATGATGCATCTTGTGGTCGAGCCGGTGCTGATAATCTGCTTGGTAACCGCAACTATTAAGTCTGGCTCCTTGCTGATGTGGGATATGGCGGGCTGGAATTATGTTAACGGACTGTCAATTTCCATGGTCGTGGCCGGCATCGCCCTGTTCTTAGCATTGCAGGCCCAGGTAGGTAAGTTGCCCTTTGACATTCCCGAAGCTGAGACCGAGATTATGGGCGGACCGTTCATTGAGCTCAGTGGCCCGAAGTTGGCACTGTTTCAGTGGGCTTTCTTCGCCCGCCAGATAGTCTACGCCTCAGTCCTGGCGGCCATCTTTATCCCGTGGGGAATCAAGTTCATCTTCCCCTGGAACGTGGCCGCTCACCTGCTAAAGATCATTGTACTTATAGTTCTGGTGGGGTTAATTGACGTGGTCAACCCTCGGTTGAAGATTAACCAGGCTATGAAATACTTCTTCGGAGTCATTGCCGTGGCTCTTATTGCCATGGTACTGGCTCTGTTAGGACTCTAAAGCTGCTTTACTAAACATTATTGACCCACTAGGAATCATATAGCGGGTAATAGACATCTTGCGAAAGAGAAAATCCGATGAATGCGCAACAATTAGGTGACAGCGTCAAGCAGCAGTTTGGCGATAAAGTCGTGGAGCTTAGCGCATTGGGGCCAAACCAACTATGCCTGACCATCACTCCTGACAGCTTGGTCTCCGTAGCTGAATACTTGAATAAAGACTTGGGCTGTCGCTTTGTTATCAACAGTGGCACCGATCGCCGTCGCCAGCGCGGCAAATTCCTAATAACCCACTTCTTCGCCCACGACGAAGAGAAGATTTATATCACCCTGCATACGGAGGTAGGCGAGGATCAACCTGAAGTGGATTCCATCACTCCGTCAGTGCCGGCGGCTAATTGGAGCGAGCGAGAGACACGCGATATGGTGGGGGTAGTGCCGGTCGGCCATCCCGATCCCCGGCGGCTGGTAGTTGCCGACGACTGGCCCGAGGACGTTTTCCCGTTGCGCTGGGATGTACCTCACGATTTGAAGCCACCGCCGGCTGAGGGGGTGGCAATGCCATTATTGGATCCGCCTGAAGGGGCCAGTGTCGTGCCGATTGGCCCCTATTTCCCGGTACTGGAAGAGCCTGAGTACTTCCGCGTATTCGTGGAAGGCGAGGAAGTAGTAGGTGCTGACTACCGGGGCTTTTATAACCACCGAGGCATTGAGAAATTAGGCTCCAGCGCATTAACCTACAATCAGGTCCCCTTTATTGCTGAGCGCATCTGCGGTATCTGCGGGTTTGTCCACAGTTGTTCTTATTGTCAGGCGGTCGAGCGGGCAGCCGGCATTGAGGTGCCGCCTCGGGGTGAGTATATCCGCACTATTATGCTGGAGCTGGAGCGCATCCACAGTCATCTGCTCTGGCTGGGGATTGCCGGCCACATCATTGGCTTTGATACCATCCTTATGCAGGTCTGGCGAATGCGCGAGCCACTGATGTGGTTGTGCGAACGCATCTCGGGGAACCGTAAGACCTATGGGATGAATCTGGTCGGCGGAGTGCGCCGGGATATTGAGCCGGAGATTCACGATGATGTTCGCCGGGTTCTTACCGATATCGAACGCCAGTGGCAGGAGTTGTACAATGCTATCCCCGGCGACACTACCCTGATGGCCCGCTTACAGGGCACCGGCATTCTCCCCACCGAGGTAGCCCGAGCTCGGGGGGCGGTAGGACCGACGGCCCGCGGTTCTGGCCTACCTATTGACGTCCGGGTGGACCATCCCTATGCTGCTTATGACCGACTGGACGTCAAGAAACGTGTCTATGATGGGTGCGATAACCTGGCCAGGACCTTGGTACGATTAGATGAGACACTGGATTCAATCAATATAATCCGTCAGGCACTGCGGGAGATGCCTGAGGGCGAGATAATGGCACAAATTGATGAGGAAATCCCCGCGGGCCAGCAGGCAGTGGGGTCGGTAGAAGCGCCCCGAGGTGAGGTCTTCCACTGGGTGCTCACTGGCCCCGAAAATCGCCCGGAGCGATGGCGGGTGCGCGCCCCTACCTATGCTAATCTGCAGTCGGTGCCCCCCATGCTACAGGGAGATGCGCTGGCCGATGTTCCCATAGATATTGGTAGTATTGATCCCTGCTTTGCCTGCACCGACAGGATGGAAGTAGTGGATGTCAGCTCAGGACAGGTACGCGTGTATACTCAAGACGAGTTATTGAATAAGAAGTATTGAGGTCAGAACAGGTCGGTTACCCAGAAGCTGAAGGTCATGGGTCAGCAGTAAACAGGCAGTAGCATTGGAGGTTCACATAAAGTGATTACCAGCAAGCTAAGGGAAGCAATACTGTGTTTGCGTCCCGGACGAGTGACTTTGAAGTATCCGTTCGAGCCCCATGATCCTGAAGGGGATTTTCGCGGCTATCCGGAGCTGGATGCGGACAAGTGTATCGGCTGCGGAGGGTGTGCGACGGTCTGCCCGGCCCGGGCCATAATGATTCAGGATATTGACCAAAACACCCGCCGTATCGTCCGGTTCTTGGAACGATGCATATATTGCGGGCGCTGTGCCGATGTCTGTCCCGAGGATGCTATCACCATGACCAAGCGGTTTGAGTTATCCACGGATCAGGGGCGGGAGGATATGGTGGCTGAATGCGAAGTATTTATGGCTACCTGCCAGCGATGCGGCCAGTGCTATAAGCCGCCCAGTGCTCTGGATAAGATTATGGAGCCAGGTTTTCGCGATGACAAACTCAAGCGCGGCGGGGACGACTCTCCTTACGAACCAATATAGGTGGGATTCTCTAACCCCCGCTACGCGAGATAGGGTAGGAATAGAGCAGGAGGAAAATGATGTTCAAAAAGCTCTGCGAGAAGGCCTTTCCCAAATCCTTGTGGGTATATCACTGCAATGTTGGTGACTGCAATGGCTGCGACATTGAGGTAATTGATGTACTGACGCCTTACTACGATGCGGAACGGTTCGGTATCAAGTTAGTGGCCTCCCCCCGCCATGCTGATGTGCTGCTGGTCTGCGGGCCGGTAACTCGCCAGGTAGTCCCTGCCCTCAAGCGCCTCTACGACGCAGTACCCGATCCGAAGATAGTAATCGCCATTGGGTCGTGCGCGGTCGGGGGAGGTATCTGGTTTGACAGCTACAATATTGTTGGCGGAGTTGATACCATTCTGCCGGTGGATTACTATATTCCCGGTTGTCCCCCGCGGCCCGAGGCTATTCTGTACGGAGTTGCGATGGCTCTGGGACTAACAGAGAAACAAATCGAATCAGTCCACCTCAAGCAGCTTCTAGACCGGCCCGAGTCAGTACCTATGGAGTCAGAGGCCCGCTAACCCATCAGCTTGGGGTCTCATCTGGTGTTATCTCACCGCTCTCGCCTAACTCCGCACTTACTAACTGCAACTCATAGCCCGCTTTTATTTTCAAGTTGAGGCTGCCGCATTCACTACACTTCACAAATGGCTGGGAGCTGGTGATCTCGGCACCACATTCATTACACTGAGCGGTAATTGGGACCTGCTGGATATGCAACTCCGAGCCAGCCAGTGGGGTGTCTTTGGTCAGCGCCTCATAGGCATAGGTGAGCAGCTCGGGGACAACCATACTCATCGGCCCCACCGCCACAGTAGCAGCGATGACCTCCTGGTCGTGCTCCTCAGCCAAATCTAACAGGCTGTGGACAATGTTACTGGCTATTGAAAACTCGTGCATAGTTTATACCCACCGACTGCGGCCTATTGTAGCACCATGACCTGCCACTAATCAAGCTGCCCCGGCGCTGCTGGACCGGGCGCGGAGGAATGGCGCCTGCTTATCAGGAAGTAAGCAATAGGGATACCAAAACAATGCGCGTTGAATTGATGCAAAACTTGCTCGGCGATAATGACACGGTAGCGGCCGAGAACCACCAGTTGTTCAATGCTAACCGGGTGCTGGCCTTGGACTTTATGGGCAGTCCGGGCAGCGGCAAGACCAGCATCCTGGAGCGAGTGGTGCGAGCGCTAAATGACCTGCGCATCCAGGTCATTGAAGGTGACGTGGCTACCGCCAATGATGCCCGGCGCATTGAGGAGGCCGGAGCCGAAGCATTCCAGATAAACACCGGTGGTGCCTGTCATCTGAACGCAATGATGATTCGCCAGGCTATCTCTCAACTTGACCTGACGGCCACCGACGTACTACTCATTGAGAACGTGGGCAACTTAGTGTGTCCGGCGGCTTTTCATTTGGGAGTTCATCACCGCCTGATAGTCAGCAGCGTTCCGGAGGGTGACGACAAGCCGGAGAAATATCCGGTTGCCTTCCGTGGTTGTCAGGGCGTTATCTTGAACAAAACCGACTTGTTGGATAATGTTGACTTTGATACGGAGCGATTCTGGAGTCTGTGCCGTCAACTTCAGCCAGAGGCAGTGCAGTTTGAGACTTCGTGCCCGAGCGGAGTGGGGATTGCGAGGTTGTGTGAATGGTTGAGGAAACAGCTCTCTGCCCCGACCACAAGTTAGTACGGGTTAGGGTCACCGTTGAGGGAATAGTGCAAGGGGTGGGATTTCGGCCCTTCATCCATCGTCTGGCTCGCCAGCATCATATCGCCGGCAGCGTGCACAATTTCACGGGCGGCGTAATCATTGAAGCCGAAGGGCAA
>JALGTV010000261.1 GCA_029821215.1 Candidatus Zipacnadia bacterium
GGGTACAGCCGCCGCTGCTCCCTGGTGCTCTACTATCTCGCGGGTAGACTCCCGGCCATCGGGCAGCCGCACCTCATCTACCCGCACGTTAAGGATGCGGCCCGCGAAAACGCGCCGTGAATCAACGGTTTCTTCAGTGAATTGGGAAGGGTCAAGCTCGGACAATTTATACCTCCGGGTTGGACAAGGATTGTTAGTCGGGGTGGTGACCCCAGGGTCACCCCTTGTGCGGATTGGTACAAACTGCACAATCAATAATAATTTTTATCCTTTTCCCACCTGATTAGGAATATGCCTGCCACCGCCCCCTTCGGTCAAAACAGACCATCTACGGGTCTGCTGGGCGGGGTCGGGCTATTCCTCGCTAGCCGCTGCTTGCTTAACTTGGGCTGCCAAAGTTGCAAACGGCTCCTTACCTTTCTCCCCATGCTTGAGCCATCGGTGGAATGTAGACCGGTCAATGTCCACAGAATCACAGACCGCAGATACACAATTACCCGCTGCCAACAACTCGCATATCTGCTCCCGCAATTCAGGCGTCAGCTTTGTCGGTCGGCCTATATTGGCCATAGACGGCACCATACACCACGCGCATGGGTGCCGCGAGGGATCATCCCTCTTTGCAGCCGCGATGCTCGGGTATATTGTCCTTTTGTGCTTGGTATATGGTGGGTTTGCATAGTAGCAACTGGTTGTATGATAAGCCGTACCCTTTTTAGTACACACAACTCTCATAATTTTTCCTCCTTCTCTGTGTTCTTAACGCGTGTTGTATGGGGCTGACCGGTTGGCGCGGCTTCACGGGGCCATTCAGTCACAGAAGAAGAAGAGGGTGGCGATTATGGCCTTTTCCACATCGTCCCAGGATTCGTCACTTTGGTTCGCTTCGTTGTCGGCGGCCGATGACCCGGAACCGGATAGATCAGTGAGGTCAGCACCACAGTGGGGACACCAGCCATCTTCAATGGCATCAGCATCCAGAGGGCTAAAGCACATAGGGCAATACAATTCCTCTTGGGTGCCAATGATTTCTCCTGCTGGGCAAAAGCTTGTATTAGTGTTACGGAAAGTGATATTATAGTATGAAGATAGCAGGAGAGATCATTAATAGGGAGGACAATGATGAAACGAATCATCTGGATTATGGTGGCCGTGTTAGGGGTGGCTTTGTTGGTGGGATGTGCGGCGGGCGGGCTGTTGGGGCTGGTCAAGCTGATTGGGGTGGGACGGTTGGCGGGGCAACTGAGCGAGGCATTTTCTGGTGACGATCCCACCGAGTATCGGGTGTATATGGATGGCTATGATATTGGCCGTAGCCCAGGGCCTAACGGGAACATTGATCTGAATGGCTTGCCTGAGGGCCTTCACCTGATATCCATAACTACCGTCAATAAGCAGTGGGGGTGGCATCGCCTGATAGAGGTAAGCGCGGACCAGACGGTGGATATCGGCCAGATAAACCCCATTCAAGGAGCCACTATCGCCGGGACGCTTAGTCGCGAGACCACCGGGGGCGGAACCAGCCTGTTGCCGGGTATGTTAGTAATAGCTGTCAAGAACGCGGCTACTCTTCTGCAGGCAGGCGGGAGTGGCCCCATCTACTTGCCGCCCGACTCGGTGGGGTCAGGTCTGACCTACCTGCTGGCTTATACCGATGACCAGGGCCGGTTTCTGCTGGGGCCGGCGGAGTTTGGGGACTATATCGTGATAGCGGCGGCGGCCGGCTACCTCAGTGATGCGGCCTTTGTGCAGGTCAGCGCCGGGCAGAATGCCAGTGGAATCAACCTGGTGCTGCCACGTGATGGCAGCCAGAACCCAGGCCGGATCAGCGGAGCGGTGAGTGTGGCCGCTACGGGTAAGACTCTGATGACGGCGGACATGGATCCCCGGGTCTATCAGACGCCAATTTCTTCGGGGCTGCGCCAGCAAATTGAGCAGCAAAGTGGACTGCAGCTCACCACCGAGCCGTGGTTTCGGCTCCGGACTCTGACTACGTTGAGTGATGATTTAGGTACTTACAACCTGGACCTTCCCGCCGGGCGTCACCGGCTGCAGGCCTTTATGTTCGGCTACCAGGCCAAAGAGGTATTGGTGGATCTGGGCGCTGGGGCGCTGGAGACAGTGGACTTCACCCTCCAGTCCCGATAGGTGACCAAGTAGGGGTTAATTATGGCTGGTTCAATATTCACCGCCCGGTTTAGGCGCCGTAACCGCATAATTGGCGGCCTGGTGTTAACTGGAGCAGGGGTGGGGCCGTTTGTAGCCGGGCTGATAGCCCTCACCTATGTACTGCCCCAGCCTCAGGGGCCGGTAGCGACCGGAATAACCATTGTCTGCTTCCTACTGGCCGGCTTGCTGCCCTGGTGGGCTATCCAGCATATCTCGCTGAGGGGTAACGCGTATCTGCGGGACCGGCTGGCTGAAAAGCTATCGGCGAGCGGGGAGGATATCACCCGGGGCGCAGAAAAGGAGTTTGTGGGATTTTCCCCGGGTAAGAACCTGCTGAGTTGGGAAGGGGAGACCGACCGCGACGTGGGTTTTTTGTGTGAGAATGAGGGGGCATTGATATACCGAGGTGACGAATACTGTTGGACACTGCGCCGCGAGGCAATTGATAGCATCAAAGCTCTGTCTATATCTGGCGGTCCTCAGCGGATAGTTGTTACCTGGAGTGCTGCGCGAGAGCCAGGCCGAGCACTGACCTTGGCCTCCCGGGAAGCTCGGACTCTGGCCGGGGCCAATCAGGCGACGCGGAAACTACTGCACCGCCTCCAACAATGGAAACAGCGCGTCAGTGAGAGCGAAGAGCAGCCTCCCATCCTGGGACTGCCGCCTACTGATACCTCAGGTGGTTATCCGATGGAGCAAGCCCCGAGAGGCTCGTGTGCCACCCTGCTGTCAGTGGGAGTGATTGTCATGCTGAGCATCTGGTTGGTGGCCCAGCGGCTCATTACGGCTGGCTACTATTATCACGGCATACTGTGGGCCGGATTGATAGCCGTGGGCGGCACTATATTCGCCACCCATTTCTTGGCCTACCTGCAAGCGTACGAAG
>JALGTV010000023.1 GCA_029821215.1 Candidatus Zipacnadia bacterium
TGCCCCGCGGGCCATTGCCTGCTGTAATATTCGCTCTTGAGGGCCGTAGAATACCAAAGTAGATTCAGTAAGGGCAAGGACCCCGTGCTTCACCCGGGGGTCTTTAGTGGAGTAGAAATAGCCCACTTCGGCCAGCATCCGCTCGAATTCCAGCGTCTCGGACCAATGTCCGGCTACGACTTTGCACGGCGCATGAGCGGGAATATGGTTACCCATCAGTGATGAGGAGAGCACTACATCTGCCGAGGAAGTATTATCACCGAGCCACTGGAGGGCGGCTACTTCATCCTGCGTCAGGTACGCTGGCGGCACCAGGTAACGTAATAAGTCTAAGTTATTGACAGAAACGTGCTCCAGACAATCAGCAACGAACCACGCATTTGAAGGTATGGTAGTGATCACCAGCAAGATAGTCAAAATTGAGCCGGACACCCACCGTCCCGCTTTTTTGACCATGACTTCGCTTATACCAACGGCAGCCAATACACACAGCGGCAAGTGCATTCCTTCTATCAACTTTCGTTGAAATGAGACCGGAACATACACTAAGGCAAATCCCACCACCACCCACACAATCATAAATAGCAGCTCAGGCGAAAGGGAAGCAGTATCCGTTGCGGCCGATGATCGGCGGAGAGCCATAAGTATGTAACCCGCCCCTATAACGGCAAAAACCAGTACCAACCCATAGCCGATTGCATATTCCCAGGGTTGGGCGGAGAGAATGACAGTATCCAATACTTTAGCGCGGTAGGCGGGATCAACCCGGGCGGTATACAGTCCCCAAAGAGGCCCGGGTAGGCCTATCAATACTATCAAGCCGTAGCGGGCGGCAGCCTGGCTCCAGGACAATCGTCCTTGAGCGGCACTTATGGCCCACCAGACAAACAGAGCTGCGTACGCGATCCCAATGTCATAGGAGTGCACATTGCCCAACAGCAACAGTACTAATCCACACACGATGCTACTATGCAGACTGTCTTCGCGGGCTGCTCTTAGTCCATACCGAAACGCCACGCACAGCAGGGCCATTCCCGTGGCAAAGAGCGGATTAAGCAGCATAGTCAAAAAGGTGATGGCCTCGGGCTGGGCCTGCCAGCCAGCCGCCACATCCATCGGATGCAGGGCAAATTGGGCCGCCGCCCGGGGATTATCAGCCGCCTGCACCTGCAGATACACGATCCAGCCCAAACCTGATGAGACCGCCGCCAGGGCCAAAGCAGTGGCGCGAACGCGGCGATTTTCGGTTAATTCAGCAACCAGCAAGTAAAAGGCGTACAACAGGAAAACGCTGGCTAACAACCGCGCTGCATGGAATACAATTATCGGGGCCAGCCCGGTCAGTGCGCAAATCTTGCCCAGCGCCACCAGGAGGATGTTGAAGAAGTGAGGGTTCTGTTCTTTGGTGGTGTATTGATTGTGCAGTAGCCACTGCCCCTCGCTGGCCTGTCGTATCCAGGACAAATAGGCATTGCCGTCATCCCCTCCCCAGATGAATCCACTAAACTGATGGCCGGCTGGCGTCAATTGTATAGCCCGCAGATACGGCACCATCGTCAGGGCGGCAACTAACACTGCAGCTATGAGAACCCATGCTATCTCGCGTCGGCTAATGGTTGCCGGCATCAACGACTCACCGGTCCTCTGCCTGCCTTGCCCTGCCCTGACACCAGTACCGCCGCTAATAACAGGGTGGCGATGAGGCTAACAAATAGGCCACAAACCACTGAAGCTGGATAATAAGCCATGAGCACGTGATGGCTACCTTCCGGCACCGTGATCTGCCGGAACACGTCGTGGTAGATGCTGATTTCGGTTGGTTGCCTATCGGTAAAGGCCCGCCAGCCTGGGTAGTAGGTATCGGCTAATATCAATGTATCCGGTCCTGGCGAGTGGACCGATATTTTGAGACTATTAAGAGTCTCGTCACTCAACTCAGGCTTCTCCCCACTGGCCGCACTTGCTCCTGCCAGTCGCGCGCGGGGGAGAGCAGGCCTTTCGTAGAGGTGAATTTGCTGACCCTGCCATTTCAACTGTAGCTCTTTGCCTTCCAGCGGCTCGTCTGCCACTATCCACTTGACGGCCGCTTCACTCAGCCGCCCTGACCTATAATTCTCTATCAGCATCATATTACCATTTTCTACCGGAGCTGGCTCCTGGCCTTCCAGTTGACGGGCGAAATTGAAAAAGCTGGCCACTGACAGCGAATCGTAGCCTTGCACACTATGATACTCATAGACTGTCGCTGAATTAGGCGGCAACAGAGCCTGGGGAATGCGAAACAGGCTCCAGTTTGCCTTGGGAGTTATCGCCAGTACGCGATCCTGCGGGGTCCAATGCTTCTGGAGCTCACAGATAGCCTCAGTTGTCGGATATACTCTCTCGGCTGGCGCCAGGGGCAGAAACTCCCGTCCCCACGGCCACAGCTCCACCAGCAATGCGCCGATTAGTACTATCCCGATGCTTGTGGCCCAAACCGCGCGCGAGCCGTGTGGGCCTGTTATCTTGCCCAGCAAGTGGTGCAGACCCAAACCCGCCAGCATTGCCACGCACAGGATATACACACCTAACAGTCGGGTGAAACTCCCAGTCAAACCCAGCTTAGGTACTGTGAAGTAGAGGAGTTTGGCCGGCGCCGCCCCCATTACTATAGACAACACAATAGCCGCGGCGATAGCCAATCCCCAGCTCCATCGGCATCGCCGCCCCACAATAGCCACCAGGGCCAGTAGTAGAGTGGTAATACCGGCAAATCCGCAGTGTTCACTGTAGCTTATGCCCGGGTAGTCGCCGTGCGCCGGCGTGCCCAAGAAGTTCGGCAGCGCAAGAGTAATAAGTTCAACCGGCTGCAGCGCTCGGGCCTGGTGAAATTCCCAGCCGCTGGGGGTTGGCCGCTGACTGCCCCGGGGCGAGAGACTGCCCAGCTCAATAGTGGGTAATAGTTGAGCCATACCGATCCCCAAGCCTAATATTACTGCACCCGCCAGAGGCCAGATTGGCACCGGATGCCGCTGGAGGAGGCGATACACTATTCGGCTTAAACCATACCCTGCTGCCACCAGCCATACCAATCTGCATATGTCCAGCCAGAAGCGCCAGGCCCAGGCAGGCGGCGGTTAGTGCCATACCCGGCCGAGTTCTACCCCGCATAACCAGTTCAATGCCAAGCAGGGCTCCGGGCAGCCAGGTGAGGGTGTTCACCAAACTGGGCAGCTCGGCCCAGGTTACCATAAAGCCGCCGTAGGAGAAGGCTACGGCGGCAAATAACGATGGGAGGATACCGAGGCGCAGCAGACGGCACAGGTAAAAAGTCATCAGCCCGGCCAGGAAAAAATGCAAAGCCAGGCTAATGCCCAGAAATCTAATTGGGTGAAGGAATCTCAGCAGCCAGTTAGGCGGATAGAAGATACTGGATTGGCCGTTGCCCACTACCGGATAGCCGCAGTACTGGTATGGTGACCACAGGGGCAATTGGTTGCTGCGCAGAGCGCGATGACTCAACAGCCTCCAGGGATAGAATTGGGCGACGCTATCCCACAGCAATGAATCCCACTGACGGCTGCTGGTGGGTGGCTGGTCGGATTGCCCCGGCTGCATACAGCTTTGATACTGGGCAGCTACCGGAACTTTGTCAGCCCCGAGGCAAGGGAACCAGAAGACTACACTGAGGCTGGCCAGAATAACTACTGGAACTAACTGATTAGGTAATTTCTGACCTGCTGACAACAGAAGCACCACCACCAAGTCCGGAAGAGGTCAAGTGCTGTCTGATTCTCATCCTGGCCGGGGCAGACACCACCCACTTTGCATCTGACCTGACTAATTCTGGTCAGGTAGGGCCTGGGTGATAGTACTCTCCTCGGGGCCGGTCGGAGTTGGCCGACCAGAAACATAGCTGAGCGCCAACACCACAACACCAATACAAATAATCGCCAGGCCTACCACGCGGCCCGCTGGGATTATCTCTCCCAGCAACCGCCAGGCCAGGATGGCGACAATAACGTAGCTAAGCGCGATCATCGGATACGCATAGCTCAGGTCAAGCCGCGACAGGGCCACTATATACAGCAGAGAGCTGATGCCATAGCAGGCAAAGCCGCCCAATACCAGCCTGTTGTTAATGATTGAAGCCAACACTGTTACCACCGGTGGATTAGCGCCCAGAGTTGTGACCCCCGCCTTGAGGCATACCTGTCCGGCGGCCCCCAGGCAAATAGCTGCTATAAGAATCGTCATAGCAATCCACATAGGCATCCGTCCTTGCTGTGCGCCCTTGCTGTCGGTAGACTTGGCAATGTTCATCTGTACAAACACCCAAGGCCGCAGTTTACACGGGGGCAAACTGCGGCTCCTCAGGGATTACACCTCCATTTGCGGCCGGCTCAGGCAACAAGACTACTGACTAACCCTACGGCTGAAGCGGCGTCCGGCGCATAGCCATCCGCGCCAATCTCGTCAGCATAGGCTTGCGTGACCGGCGCCCCGCCAATTATCACCTTCACCTGGTCGCGAACTCCTGCCGCGGATAGGGCATCAATGGTGTCCTTCATGGAAGGCATGGTGGTGGTCAACAGTGCCGAAAGGGCTACGACATTGGGGGCATGCTCCTTAATGCCTTCTACATATGCCTCGGGAGCTACGTCCACCTCCAGATCAATCACCTCAAAGCCTCCGCCTTCCAGCATCATAGAGACCAGATTCTTCCCGATATCGTGCAGGTCACCTTTGACAGTACCAATAAGTACGGTACCCTTGGGCTCCACGCCACTTTCGGTCAACAGGGGTTTGAGGATGTCCATACCAGCGTGCATAGCTCGCGCCGCGATAAGCACCTCTGGCACGTAGAACTCATTGTTTTTGAACTTCTCGCCTACCACATTCATGCCACCAATAAGCCCCTCGTTAACGATTTCCTCGGGGCCGGTACCATCGTCCAGGGCTTCTTGGGTCAATCGCTTGACTTCCTCACGGTCACCATTTATTACTGCTTGGCCAAGGGCTTGTAGATCTGCCATTTTGTCTCCTCCTGGTAAGTGTTACAAGTTGATTTATAGAGTTGCTCAGTCTGAACATTACGGGATTCGTTAATGACGGGTAATTGACCTTCTTTGTTCTACGGAAATAGCATTTGCTCGGCAAACATATTCTGAAATTCAGGACGGCGGAACAGCTCGATGTGTTGGGCCGCCTCGGCTACCTGGCAAGCATAGCTGCGCTCGGTCTGCGAAATCAGGGCCAACCCGGCGCCGGCCCCGGCGGCATTTCCCACGCCCTTTACTCTATCCTCGGGTATATTAGGCAATAGCCCCACCCGCAAGGCGCTGCCTGCTCGCATATAGTTTCCAAAGGCTCCGGCGATGAGCACCTCGCTCAGATCGTCGGCTGATAGACCAGCATAATCCAGCAATATGTCAATGCCGGCCCGAACGGCCCCTTTGGCTAACTGAAACTCCCGCACATCTCGCTGGGTCAGAGCCACCGGGACTTGGCCGTTGCGACACTCATCAGTCAATATTATTCGCCGTAGATTCTTTTCTCCCTCCAAGCGGTCAGCCACAGCCGCTGACAATTCGCTGGGGACCTCGTCATCTATAAACCGACCGGAATTGTCTATCACCCCCAATTCCAGAAGCACCGCCACCGCATCCAGCAGTCCTGAGCCGCAGATTCCTGTTGCCGGCTGGTTGGCAATAGTAGTAATCTCAATATCACCATCTCTAATAAAAACATGATCAATTGCTCCGGGCGCCGCTCTCATTCCTTGTTGGATTTCGGACCCTTCAAAGGCCGGGCCGGCGGCGCACGAAGCTACCAACAAACTCTCACCTGTCCATAGGGCTATTTCACCATTGGTTCCCAAATCTATTGCCAATACGGGCTGCTGCCGATGGGTCATTTCGGTAGCGGCGATAACCCCTACCGTGTCAGCGCCGACAAACCCGGCGATGCAGGGCAGGCAGAAGACGTTGGCCTCCGGATTAATGTCCAGTCCCGCCTCGCCCGCCGTCAGATTCAGCGGTTCAGTGGCAACCGGCACATAGGGTGCTTCCGCCAGATATCTGGGCTCCAGGCCCAAAAACAAGTGGTGCATGCAGGTATTGCCGACTATGGTGACCTCGTAGATTTCCTGCTGGTCGGCGCTAACCTTGTCCACCGCTTCAGCAATAAGTTCGTTTATATCCCCCAGCACCTTGCGGCGCAGTTGTGCCAGTCCGGCAGCATGGGTATTTGCATAATCAATGCGCGAGACAACATCAAGCCCATATTGTGCCTGGGAATTGGCTCGCGCCGCTGAGGATAGTTGCTCTCCGTCCTGCAGGTCAATCAGGTAAAGCGCCATGGTGGAGGTACCAATATCTACGGCCGCTCCCAGGCAGCGTGGTGCCTCCCGGTGGGGATAAATGGCAATCAACTGATTGTCGTGGATGACTGCCGCCACCCGCTGGTCTTCAGCCCGCACGGCAGTGGGCAGATTGCGCAGAACCGAGGGAGTAGCAGTTAGTTGGGGGTACTTGTCAGCCACTGCATCCGCTAAGCGGCGCAAATCGCTGCGTTGATCGTCCAGGACTGGCTCAGAAAGTTGGACCAACTCTTGGCGAACAGCGGGCTCCAGCGGGACCCACCGAGCCATCTGCGGTCCCAGTGATTTCTCTACGATTGGGGCGACTTGCGGTATTATTTCTACTACAGTATCACCCATCAGCCGCGTCTGGCAAGCCAGCCGACGCCCGCGGCGGAGCTGGTCGGAGCTAAGGTGCTCAAGCTCAGCGTCAGTTGGGTCGTTGGCCTCTCCTGATTTGACAAGCACCTGGCACTGCCCGCACTGCCCCTTGCCGCCACAAGGGGTAGCCAGATCTATATTGGCGATTGCTGCCGCTTCTGATATTAAAGTACCGCGGGGCACTTGCTTCCTCTGGCCCCCCGGCTCAAAGGTTACCCTGACTGTTGACATAGTTGCCTACTATCGCCTGCTTTGTGCTTCTTAGTAGTAACTCAGTTGCTTTTTAGCCTCAGTGGCTTCCCGCGTGTTGTGATCCAAACTGATTACTCGTTCGAACAGCGGTTTAGCCTGCGCATACTGTCCCAACATAGTGTGCAACATGGCGAAATCGTAGACAAAACGCTGGTTTTTCGGGGCCAACTGAATTGCATGGTCAAAGTGCTCTTCGGCTAATTCAAACTCACCTTGATTCATAACTGTGTGGGCTAAGCCCCACCATGCATCAGCATTGTTAGGCTCGGCATCCACAACTTGTTCATACAGGGTCTGTGCCTGGGCGTACTCGCCGTTGACGCGGTGTTCGTGCGCCCGCTGCAGTAGCTCACTCATAGTCGGCTCCCCTACTGCATTTTGTGCCTTCTACAATATATTTGGGATTAGCGCAACGACACGATCCCGCCGTCTACTGTATTTTTTCTCCCTGTTGGAGGTGGGCCCCCCGCAGGTAATCTGGGGCCGACATTACCCGGCGTCCTTCCGGTTGAACCTCTTTAACCAGCACCGCATCCTGCCCGGCTGTAACTACCCATCCCTGGTTAGGAAGTATTTTCGCGATAATACCGCAGTTTCCTTCTTGGCGATTCTCGGCAGCTACCACGTTAGCCTGTCTAATTTTAATTCTTTGCCCTTGTACTTGGCATACTGCCCCCGGCCAGGGCCAGCAGGCCCGAATTTGGTTCACAATACTCTGGGCCGGCCTGCACCAATCAATTATCCCATCTTCCTTAGACAGTGCTGGTGCCTGAGTTGCCTGATCGTCATCCTGACAGATTCGCGGTGCATTCCCCGCCTCTATCAAACTGAGCGCTTCAGCTAACAGCTCAATGCCCAATTCGGTAAGACGCGCGGTTAGCGTGGCCGCATTGTCCTGCTGGTGAATGACCAAGCTACGTTGAACAATAATGTCACCAGCATCCAGTTCTTTACTAATATATTGCACTGTCACGCCTGTCTTTGTCAAGCCCTCCAGCAGAGCATGCTGCACCGGTGCGGCTCCGCGCAGCTTCGGCAGCAGCGAATAATGTACATTTATAGCTGCCTTGGCCGGCATCTGTATGACCTGCTCAGGAAGTATCCGGCCGTAGGCTACGACTACGAACGTATCAGCCTCCAGTTGGCCCAATTGCTCAAGAAACTCGCTACTGCCGACAGACTCGGGCTGAAAAACAGGCACCTCCAGCTCCTGGGCGGCTACCTTTACCGGAGGCGGCTGCAGTTTCCTGCCTCGCCCTCGCGGTCGGTCGGGTTGGGTGACTACCCCGACTAACTGATGGGAGCGGTCAATGAGCGGCAAATACCGCGCCGCATCAGCAGGAGTACCCCAGAATACCACTTTCACCGTCTATTTGCTCCTTATTCTGTCTTTTGGTGCAAGCGATCAAACTTTCGGTGTATCTGGTCTAAAGAAGTTGATTCAATCCGGTAACCGTCTTCGGTGTCCTCATCAGGGATAAGCCATCCGAGGCTGTCGCGTTCGGCCCGGTCAATGAACAGCACGCCATTGAGGTGATCAATCTCATGAACCAATACCCGGGCCAGAAATCCTTCTGCCTCCAGGTGCATTTCCTCCCCATCAGGATTGATAGCTTCCACGAGAACTCGTAGCGGGCGCTGCACATCGGCTCGCAGAGTAGGAAAACTCAAACAGCCTTCCGAGCCGGTTTGCTCCTCCTCCTGCTCCACCAGTCGGGGGTTAATAAGACAATGTATGGGAACATCGTCGTCGGCATCTTCTCGGACTATTGCCACCCGCACCAGTCTGCCCACCTGCGGCGCGGCTAACCCCACGCCTATCTGTGACGCACGCATAGTCTCGGCCATTTGCTCTATAAAGTGGTGTAGTTCATCATCTATGTTCCGCACTCTCTTAGCTTTCTTGCGGAGGATAGAATCACCATATATACGGACCCGTAAGCCAGCCATAATCATCAACTTCCTTTAACCTATCAGCATAGTACTACATCATATCAATTGGCTCAATGTCTACTACCACCGTGGTAGCCCCGGTGTCCCCCAGCCGCCCGGTAAGCTCCTGAATGGTCTCTTGCAACCGGGGCATATCGGGTGCTTTAATCAATATTTGATACCGATAACGACCGCGCAATTTGTGCAACGGGGCCTCAGCCGGGCCCAGGAATTGGACCTCGCCTTGCTTAAACAACACCCCCATATCCTGCAGATACACTGCGGCCTGGCGCGCCACAGTTAGTGCTTTGTCCTCCTGTTGGTCAGAGAACACGATGTTGGCCAATTCCACGAAGGGCGGGTATAGGTTCTCACGTCGGGCGGCCAGCTCCTGCTGGTAGAAGCGGTGGTAGTCATGATGGCGGGCGGCGGCAATGGCATAGTGGTCGGGATTGTAAGTTTGCACCAACACCTCACCAGGTTTATCAGCCCGACCGGCCCGCCCAGCAACCTGGGTAAGAAGCTGAAAAGTTCTCTCCGCCGCGCGGAAGTCGGGACGATGCAGGCCGACATCCGCATTCAGTACTCCAACCAGAGTAACCTCAGGAAAATCCAGACCCTTAGCAATCATTTGTGTCCCCACTAGCACATTGGCCTCGCCCGCCGCAAAGCGCCGCAGTATCCGCCCATAGGCGCCCTTGGCGGTTACCGTGTCACGGTCCATCCGGGCCACAACCGCTTGCTTAAATTGTCGCTGGACCTGGTCAGCCACCCGTTCGGTGCCCAGGCCCTGGAAGCCGATATTGTATCCCTTGCAGTTGTCACATTGATCCGGCACCGGGCGGCTATAGTCGCAGTGATGACAGCGCATAGTGCGACTGCGATGATGGTAGGTCAAGGACACTGAACAATCCGGACACCGCAGCGCCCAGCCACATTCCCGGCACATAACAAAAGTAGAGAAGCCGCGGCGGTTCAGAAACAGTATCACTTGCTCACCCCGCCCCAAACGGTGCTCAATCGCCTCCGAGATCCGCTGGCTGAACGTCCCCCCACTGCCTAACAGTGCCTCCTGGCGCAAGTCAATTATCTCCACCCGGGGAAGGGGACGGTTATCAATGCGTTCTGGCAGCTCCATCAAGCTCAGTCCATCAAAGTTGTTGCTGCTAGCCTGGTAGTAGGTCTCTATTGATGGTGTCGCCGACCCCAGCATCAGGACTGCCCCTTCCTGGCGGGCTCGCTGGAAGGCCACCGCCACTGCGTTATACCGCGGAGAACTCTCCTGCTTGTAAGTCCGTTCATGTTCCTCGTCCACCACCACTATCCCCAGGTCCTGACAGGGAGCAAATACCGCCGAGCGCGCACCGATGACAATATCCGCCTCACCCCGGTCCACTCGGCCCCATTCGTCATACCTTTCGCCGGCGCTCAGGCTACTGTGAAACAACGCCAGCCGGCCACCGAATCGGGCGCGGAATCGCCCCACCATCTGGGGAGTAAGCGAGATTTCAGGCACCAGAACAATGGCACTGCGGCCGCGCTGGAGAGCACCTTCAATTCCCTGAAGGTATACTTCTGTCTTGCCGCTACCGGTTATGCCGTGCAGCAGGATTGCCTCATATTGGTGGCGGCTCAAGGCATCAGCCACCCGTTGCAGCACCCGGGCCTGCGCCGGGGTGGGGGAGAGAGCTTCAGTTGCTTCGCCACCCAGCCCCGGCTCCTGCGGCAGGCGCTGCTGACGTTGCTGGAAGATGGTAACTAGGCCTTTGTCGGCGAGCCGGACAACTGAACTGCGCGGTAATTCGGCCACGGCTACTGGCTCACCCCGGGCTTCTAACAGTGCCTCTATCACTTCCACTTGCCGAGGCGCGCTGCCGGCTAACTCTTCCATCACCGCTGACCACGGCTGGTCGGTGTCGGCCAGCACTGCCACCTGCTGGGTCACTGGACCCACAGGGGGCCGGCTCAGGCGGCGCTCCAAACTGACCAAGTCCTTCTCCTGCAGACCTCGGAGAGCCGACAGAACCGCCGAACGCGAGAACCCTTTGCCTTCTGCTTGTACTTGCTCTACCAGGTTATCAAGGAGCACTGGCTCGGACAGCCGTTGCAATATGCTCAACAGTTGTGCCTGGCGCGGAGCGCGGGCTACCTGGGCCCGATTGTTTTCTTGCTGACCGGCCTCGGTCAACCTAATGGTGGTTATTGACCGACGACGACGCCCGGGCGGCATCACGCAGCGCAGTGCATCCGCTAGCGAGCTATTGTACCTTTGCGCTACCCATTCAGCTAATTTCAGTTGCTGGCGGCTGAACAGCGGCTGGTCAACTATTAGACGGATAATGCTCTTCAGTTGAGCGGGCGGGCGGCGGTCAGTGAATCCAATAACATAACCTGGCAGGCGCTGGCTGCCGAAGGGCACCAGCACATAACTGCCCACGCAGACATCAGCGGCCAAATCAGGCGGCATCTGGTAGGTGAAAGGGCGGTCAAGGCTGCGGCCAGAAGGAGCTACTATTACTTGGGCATAAGTTTGGGACTGCGAGGGGTGGCCGTTGCGTTGGCTATCATATTGGTTCAGAGTCCTGCCGCCTCCCGTAGCATATCAACGGCATCTAATCGTTCCCAGGTGAATTCTGGTTCGTTGCGACCAAAGTGACCATAGCAAGCTGTCTTCTTATAGATAGGCCTTCGCAGGTCAAGGTGTTGAATTATTCCTGCCGGACTGAGATCGAAATTGTCTCCAACTATCTTCTCCAACTGTGGCTCGGGTATTTTCCCCGTACCGAATGTAAACACAGCCAAAGAGAAAGGCTCCACTTGGCCAATGGCATAAGCGATATGAACTTCACAGCGGTCGGCCAGTCCGGCGGCTACTATATTCTTCGCAATGTAGCGAGCCATGTAGCTGGCACTCCGATCAACCTTGGTCGGATCCTTGCCACTGAAGCAGCCCCCGCCATGGCGGCCTACACCTCCATAGGTATCTACTATTGTCTTGCGCCCGGTCACGCCAGTATCGGCCTGGGGCCCCCCCACAGTAAAGCTACCCGTCCCATTAACCATAACGTCAAGAGGATCGGGCTGCAACTCACTGGGAATAACGGGCATCACTACCGTCTCAATCAGGTCGGCCCGTATCTGCTCCAGAGACACGTCGGGACGGTGCTGAGCCGCTAGCAAGACTTTGGTAACTACTACTGGCCGGTCGGCCTGGTAGCGCACGGTTACTTGGCTCTTACCATCAGGGCGCAAGTAATCTAATTGGTCAGTTTTGCGTACCTGGGCCAGTCGCTGGCACAGCTTGTGGGCCAGCATTATCGGCATCGGCATATACTCAGCCGTCTCGTTGGTAGCATAACCAATCATCATGCCCTGATCACCGGCCCCCCCGCTGTCCACGCCCTGGGAAATCTCGCGGGACTGCTCGTGTATAGCCGTCAACACACCAATAGTATCACAATCAAACCCATACTTGGCCCGGGTGTAGCCAATCTCGCGTACCGTCTCGCGCACAACCTCCTCAACGGGCACGTATGTGTCAGTAGTGATTTCTCCGGCCACCAAACAGGTGCCGGTGGTCACCAGCGTTTCCACGGCTACCCGTCCCAGCGGATCATCACGCATGATATAATCAAGCACTGCATCGGATACCTGGTCACAAATCTTGTCAGGATGACCCTCAGTAACTGACTCTGAGGTTAATGTGTAAACGCTATTATTCAATTGTTCAAATCTCCCTTCATTACTCAATGTCGCCGGCAGCAGACAAAAGGCGCTCTACCTCATCAAGTATAGCCTCAGCTACCTTTATCTTCGGCCTTCGGGATACTTCCTGCCGACTGCCCTCGCGGCCGAGGATCATAACTTCGTTGGTGTCTACCCCAAAACCTGCCCCCGGGGCGTTCAGGTCGTTAGCTATGATTAGATCAATATTCTTCTCGGTTAGCTTCTGGCGGGCATTTTTCTCAACATCCTGGGTCTCGGCAGCAAACCCCACCACCACCGAGGGCCGATGGTCGGACTCTGCCACCGCCGCAATAATGTCAGGTGTAGGTGTCAGATGCAGGTCAAGTCCTTCGCCACATTTAGTGATTTTTTCATCGGCTCGTTGGGCGGGCCGGAAATTGGCCACCGCTGCCGCTCCGATGAAGACGTCGGCTGCTGCCAAATGCTGCATAACTGCGGCTTTCATCTCTTCTGCACTTTCCACCTCAACTATCTGGGCTCCAGGTGGAGCAGAAAGTTGGATAGGTCCTGCTATCACGGTGACTTCTGCCCCCCGCTCGGCTGCTACTTGAGCCAGCGCCAACCCCATCTTCCCTGAAGAGGGGTTACTGATAAACCGTACCGGGTCCAGGTACTCGCGGGTCGGTCCGGCGGTTATCAACACGTGCCTGCCCCACAACGATGCGGAGGATGTCGGTTTCCGGAGGACAGCGGCTAAGGCGGCGACAATCTTCTCAGTGGTAGCCAACCGGCCAGCACCCACCTCGCCACAGGCCAGCCAGCCTTCTTCCGGCTCTACGAAGTGGTAGCCTAACTCCTGGAGCTGGCTGACATTACGTTGAGTAATGGGATTGCGCCACATTTGCTCATTCATAGCCGGAGCAAATACTACCGGCCCCACCGCCGCATTTATGGTCGTGGTGACCAGATCGTCGCAAATACCGCTAACTACTTTGCCCAGAACATTAGCCGTCGCCGGTACTACTGCCATGACCTCGGCAAACCGCGCCAACGAAATATGGTCTTGCTCTATTTGGGGCAACTGGCCGAACATTTCGCTGGCCACCGGATAGCCGGTCAGTGCCCGGAAGGTAGTCTCGCCCACGAAATAATGGGCATTTTCGGTCATAATAACCCGGACCTCGGCCGCCGCTTGCACTAATGTGCTCACTAACTGCGCTGCCTTATATGCGGCCACTCCACCAGTAACGGCCACTACGATTCGGCGGTTAGTTAGTTGCTTTAGATTCTCCTGATATGCAGATGTGGTCATTAGCTGGTTGGCCAGTATTTTCTACTGGCCTTGTCCTTGCTCAGCTTGCTGCAGCAGTTGCTGTTGTAGCTGCTGCCAGTCGGTGCGCTTGCGCATATGGCGCTCGGCCAGCAGAACAGCCTCCAGGGCGATTACTGCCTCGTCAAGCTGGTCATTGACTATGATATACTCGTACATTGCCATATTGCTTATCTCCCGCCGAGCGCTGTCCAAGCGTTTTGCTATCTCCTCTGGTGCCTCGGTGTGACGCTTCTCCAGCCGTTGCAGCAAAGCTTGCCAGGAGGGAGGGGTAATAAACACCAGTACCGCTTGTTCACCGAGCTGTTCCCGAACAGCCTGAGCTCCCTGATAATCAATCTCCAGGACGATATCATGCCCGGCCCCCAGTACCTGCTGTACTGGTGCCCGCGGTGTGCCGTACTTCAAGTCTTTGTGAACTACTGCCCACTCCAGAAATTCGCCCTGCTGCTGCATCTGTTCAAACCGCTGGGGGCTGACAAAGTGATAGTCGCGCCCCTCTTGCTCACCCTGGCGGGCACCGCGGGTGGTACACGATACTGATCGGCGCACCTCGGGATGAGCGGCCAGCAACCGCCTAATCACGGTGCCCTTACCCACACCTGAGGGCCCCGATACAACCAGTAGAACTCCCTGTCGCCTATCAATCATAGCAAAAACCGAGCCAGCGGAACATATTTGAAAAACAGTGTGCTTACCTACCAAAGTTTACCACAATAGCGGCTCGCACGCAATTATTTGTCCACATATTGGAGACTGTCGCAAAACCTATAGGAAGGGCATCGTCTCTGCCCTGAGCCTGTCGAAGGGTATCCTGATTGGTGCTGCCAAAGTACCCCTTCCGCGTAGTGCAGGTTCTCAACCTGCGCCAATCCCAGCGGGGTTGCGGTTCGGCAAGCTCACCGTCCTGAGCCTGCCGAAGGAGAGAACCCTGCCGAAGGGCCTGCCCTGAGCTTGCCGAAGGGTGCCCTGATATGTGTATGGCTTTGCTCGGCAGGACCTACAGCACCTGTTCACACCCAAGCGCCGTCCCTGGTAGCGGACGGCGCTAATTACAGTCGTTTGATGAGTCCGCCCTCTGGCAGGTGTTGTGTATTGTTAGCTGCCTGGGGGCAAGTAATTGGGGTCAATGATGTAGATGGGGCCAGCCAGGGTATGTGTGGTATCGGCCTGGACAGTAACGTACATAGGTGGCCCGGGAAGTAGTACAAATAATTCCGTCTCCGTTACTTGGATCGGGTAAGTGCCCGGGGTGATATTCATAACCGTGAAGGTGCCGTCAGCGACTGAGTTATTGGGGTCAGCATCTGATATAGCAGTTCGGCCACCGATAGTTATCTGCATATTACCGATGCCCTGACCACTGGTAATATCTACGATACGCCCAGTTACTGCGCCTTTACCGGTTTCTGGCCTCACGCCACCCGCGCCGCCCCCACACCCCTGAGCTATCCATGCCAGGACTAACATTACTATTACATATATACCGCATAGCCTTCTACTGCGGATCATAACCTTCACTCTCCGCTTCTGTTCAGCAGTTAGTAGTTTGTTGAAGATCTATCTCGCTTTATCGAGCTATATTGACGTGGCAGAGCGCACTGACCTGTTGGCCGTTAGCAGTTCGGGCTTCGATTTCCAGCAGGTATAGACCGTTAGGTACCAGGGTGCCACTGGCATTGCGTAGATTCCACGTCTGAGTGTTGACACCCTTGTCCACCGTCTGGCCACTCGCCAGCGTCTTGATTACTCGTCCGGAGATGTTCATTACCCGAATCGCCACTTCGCAGGACTTAGTTACCGCGTAGGTGAGCACCACTCCTTGTCCACCCGACTGAGCCGATGCTGTGTTGATAACTAAGTTGTCAGTACCCTGCGGAGCCACCTGCAGGCGCAAATGCCGCTCGGCCCCCTGCTCGCCGCTGCGGAAGGTATACTTCGGGCAGGTACGGGCGTATATGCTGCGGCCTATATCCAGGTCAGTCAGCGTTACCGACAGATTATGGGGAACCTGGCTGAGGTCAGGGAGCATCACGTCTACATCACTCTCAGCAATGTCAGTAACCACTACCATGTCCCAACTGACCTGTTCGGCCATTGCTGGCTTTACATGCTGAGCTAACTGGTTGCCATGTTCATCGGTAAAGTACACGTCAACCGTGCCTGCTACCCGCGGCGGGTTAGGTATAGTGTAGGTGCCAACCGTCGGCGCCACTCCGGCCGCGCTCATCAGATCACTGCGACCCGCGGTCCGGGCCACTACCGGTATGATCCATCCGCTCTCACCGAGCTGCAGAGCCTGCGGCTTGGTCGCGGCTTCATCGGCAGCCGTCGGGCCAGTCAGTGGCCCCATTGTGAGGAACGCATTGCCACCGGTGGTTCGCATCCATGCCCCTTCCCAGACCCCCAAGTTAGTACGAGCGACGTTAATGCCCGGCTGAGCCGAGACGAGCAGATAGCTGCCTGAAGCATTGTCGTACACAAAGGCGAAGGGCAGGACAGTGCCCGGCGTTGTCGGCTGGACATTGGCCAGGGGTAGCGCTGCGGCGAACGGATTAGCTATCATATTCCATATCGGCCCCAGTCCCACAGTGAACGCTGTATCGGTAGCTACTGGGGTTCCGCCGACGATGAGATTGGTAGCCGTACCAAAGTTTACGAAGAATCCGCGCCCGGCGGTAACCCGGAGCAACTCCTGAGAGCCAGGGTCACCGACCCGCATATAGTCAGGTGGTACCAGTAACGGATTCCATCGCGCCACCTGATCAGTACCGAATACCTGCTCGGCATCGTCGCTTAGAGGTTGACACGGCACACCAATTAGATGTATGCCGGTGGCGAGTTGCTTGCTAAACTCTTCGTAGCCGACGAAATCCACACCGGTGATCGTATCGGGCACCGTGATTTGCTGACTATCCGGATCAAACACGTAACCAGACTTACTGGCCGAGATGGTTACCGTCCCGGCTTCTACGCCAGAGAGGCTATACTGCCCCGAGGTAATAGTGGTGGTGTTGTTGGTGCCATCGGTGATTTGCACACCGGAGAGCGGGTCGCCGTTGTAATCTGTGACCGTCCCTGATACGGTGAATGTCTGTGGTATGCCCTCAAAGTCCACATCGCTGACATCGGCATCCGCCACCGTTACCGCCTGGGATGTAGGATCGAAGTCGTGATAAGATAGGGTAGGCGTGACCGTGTAAGCACCATTAGGCACGCCGGTTATGGTGTAATCACCATTGGTGTCGCTGACACCCACACGGGTCCCGTCACTGACCTGCACTCCCTCCAGCCCCTCAGTGCCCTTGGTAATCCGTCCGGAAATGGTGTAGGTCCTCAACGTGCCCACAAAGTCCTGGCCCGTTAGTGACAGATCTACCAGTTCAATGTCAATGTCCGCTGGATCAAAATCGTATTCGTCCTTGGTGGGCTCCACGCGATAGGTCCCTGCTACCAGCCCACTCAGTTCGTAGAGACCGTCAGCGTCAGTAGTGTCTTCGGCTACCTTTGTATCAGTAGCATCGTACGCCGCCACGGTCACGTCCGCCAGAGGTGCACTGTCCTGGTCAACTATGGCACCACTTACCGAGTAGGTGGGTGGCGGTTCAATAAAGTTCACGCCAGGGACCGGCGCTCCCGCTACCGTCACGTCGCGCCATAGTGGCTCAAAGATGTGGCCCTCCAGCGTAGGTGTGACCGTATAATCGCCATTGGGTACGCCGGTTATGGTATAATCACCGTTGGCATCAGTAGTAGCCCAACGTGCACCGATACTGACCAGGACATCTTCCACCCCTGGACCACCAGCGCCGAGAGTGATGGTACCGGATATGCTCCACGCTCCGGGTACCAATTGGAAGTCAACATCAGTCACCGAACTATCGGTCAGCGTTACAGCTTCCTCGGTGAGGCTGAAGGTGAAGGGGTCGTAGCTCGGCACTACGCGGTAATCGTCGGCCGGCAACCCTGTGAGTTCATACGTACCATCATCCGCGGTAACTGTCTCGGCGACGATTATGTCGCGGCTGTCATAGGCCGTTATTGTCACGCCCGGCACCGGATTAGTATTCTCATCCGTCACCGTGCCGGAGATGGAGTAAGTGGCTATCACGACCGTGAAGGTCTGAGTCGCTGACCACTCCGAGGTCAGAGCATTGACCGTCCGAACGCGCCAGTAGTGCATTGTATCGTTCGCCAGGCCAAGGCTGGCATCAACCTGGAACTGGGTAATGTTCTGGCCGGTAACTCCGTACTCGGAGTTACCGGGACTGCCCAGATCGGGGCTGATTATGGGGCTGCTAAAGTCAGCGTCATCGTCGAGCTCGACATAGTAATACATCTGCTCGGGTGGATCATCAGGATCCACATCAGTGCCCGGATCCCACTCCAGCATCGGCGTTTGGGTGCCGATCTGGCCAGTGGGGGAGAAGCCCGAGGTGGGTGGGCCTGGCGCATGGTCCACTTTGAAGTTATGAATCTCAGACCACGCCGAGGTTAGCCCACGGGTGCCCACTGTCTGCACCCGCCAGTACCACCAACCATAGGCCAAAGCATCGGGTACATCCAGTTCAGTGACCCCGGCCCCACCATAGTCATTGGTGTCGTATTCATAATCCACTGTGCCAAAGTCAGCGGCGCTGCTCAACTGGACCACGTATGTCAAATCCTGGACGTTATCCCAGTCATCGGGGTCGGACCCCGCCGGCCAGTCTAATGTCGGCGTCTGGGTCTCAACACTGATTCCTCCAATTGGATACCATCCGTCAGCCGGTGGATATGGGGGAGGCAGCGGCGGATTATTCATATTCACTGACGGTCCGCTGAAGAAGCCCGGTGCTGCGGGCAGCCGCACATTGTCCAGCCCGTCGGAGGCAATAAAATAGTAGCTGTGGCTCTGGCTGGCTGACAAGGCCGCGGTGGAATAATAGTAAACCCTACCATCGGTCATATCGGTATCACGAGCATCCCAGGCCGTCATTAGATGCTCTTGATTGTCAATGAACACTTTGACAAACGAGGGCGGATTGCCGTGCACTCCTGCGTAGCTGTCTGTATCGGTGTAGACAATCCAGTAAGTATACTCGGTATCCTCTAAGCCCACTGTCGGGTCAAGTTCGACCGTGGCCGTGAAAACATCGCCAGCGTCTATCCCCGCGCCCTCCAGGTCAGCATCGCTGCGCAGCACGATGGTTTGCGTGTTGTGGTCTATGCTGGCCACCCGGAACTTACCTTTGGCCCCGAAGTCCACGGCTACGACTGGGTCACCGGTCAGCGAGTCACCATCGGTATAGGTGAACGTAATCGGCGATATCACGTCACTAACCACACCTGTCCCCACCTGGAAGCCTAAGCTGGGCTCAGTGTTGGGGGCAATATCGGGCCCCTGGGCGGCCTCGGCCTCATGGTCCTTAGGCCCGTAGAACTGGCTACTACTGCCAGCAGTGCCGTCACTGTCATCATACCACAACGCGCCATCATAGGCCTGGGCCTTAAAAGTGTGTATGCCCTCGTCGAGCTTCAGGCTCGTAATGGTCATGTATTCGCACCCATCGGCATAGGTAGTGTCCTCAGGCAGGACCTTGGTCATATTGTATGACTGGCCGGGGTCACCATCTATTTGTACTCTTATTACCGACGGGGGGACATTCTCGGCATCAGTATAGGTTACGTAAAAGTGGAATGGGGTTGCCGGAGTACCTTCGTATGTGTCGTCAGTATCATAGTCCCACGACAGAAATCCATCTCCATTGCGGTGGGCAAATACCCGGAACCGATTGCCCGCTGTCACACCAGCGGCCGCTATGTTTGTTGTTGCCGTTATGGTAGTAGTGGTATTGCTGTCAATCTCGAAGGTCTGGAACTGGGCCAGGCCGGTGCGCATCTGGATGTACATCCCGGCCAGCGCGTCGTCGGCATAGCCGGGCAGGTCGCCGGGGCGGACGTACTCGAAAGTGTCGCCAACAGGTTCGGAGGCTACCTCATCAACATCCGGGGGCGCGAAGAAGTAAGCACTCAGTGTCGGGGCGCTGTTGAGCATAACCTCGGGCCCTTCAAAATAGCCGGCCTGGGGGAACCTGACCATCTCGCCCTCTACCTTCTGGTCAATGGGGTCAGCTACCGAGGAGTCCATAAAGTACTGTTGCCAGTCAATCCAATAGGCCCAGTTATCCCAGAACTCAAAATAGTAGTGGTGCGTACCCTCATCCAGGATAACACCCGCGCGGGCCGTATTCAGCTCATATACCGCACCATCTCGGTAGTTGGTATCTGAGGGATCCTCCGGCTCCATAGTGGTGGCAAACCAGTCGGCGATATTGAACAGGTCGCCGGTGGTCACTTCGCTTAAATCAGTACCAGGGGCGACGGTGATAGTGCCTTGTGTTGAGGAGATAACGGCGTTACCGATAATATCAAACTGCTGGCCGGCCGCATCGCCCGTCTGCATTCTAACTGTCATATAGGGCAGCGAACCAACTACATGTGTTTGGTCCAGTGACCCCGCCTCATAAGGCTCTCCGCCGGGTGGATCGAATTCGTAGGTTATGACGTTGCCCGCAACCCCGGCTACTTTGGCCTGGCCCTCAGCATCACCGAAGAGGTCAATGTGCAAGATACTTTTGAATGGGCGATCGCCCTGGTGGTTGGCGTCGTATACTTCTCCGTCGTCGTCATAATACGTAACTTTGTAGACAAAGGGGTCGCCCTGCGTCCCCGAGGCCGGCGCAACCGACTGATTGGCCAACTGCGGTTTGGTATTAACCCGGAACCAGTAAAAGTCGTTATCACCCGGGGGTACACCAATGTATCCCGGGTCATCGCTGGGTCGGTTGGGATATATAGCGATGCGGCTTCCGTCGCTCGCCTGGAAATAATACTGATAGTCGCCCGGCCCCCCTCCGCTGGGCAACTGGTCAACCGTGGCCTCGTAGTAATACAGGCAGCCATCGGTGTAATCGTTATCAGTGGCATAGACCTTGCTCATGGAACGGCCTTGCCAGTCACCCAGAGGATTACCTTCCTCGTCAACTTTGCGGATAAAAATCTGAATGACTTGTGGTTGCAGATTATCTGATTGCCAGTAGTTGATGCGGAACACAAACGTAGTATCAGTGGTCCACTTGCCGCCCCGGAAGGGGTAATCTGGATCCGTCTCGGGGCGGATATTGACATAGTTGGGCCAGATAGTGTCCTCATTAGTGAAGCGTAGCGGTGAGTGCTGAGTCCCGCCATACCCACCCCACACACTGGTATCATACGGCCCGTTCAGATCGCCCCATGGCTCTTGGGTGGTGCCCACCGTCGGGGGCAGGGTGGAGGGCAGCGGATTAAAGGGATTAGCATCCGCGCCCGGCGCACCTGGTCCTAGGTCACCCAGATACCATCCAGGTGCGGGGAAGCCCTGCTCAGTGGAACTTAGTGGGCCATCCTCAAAATACGGGTGTGCCGTCAGGACGGGATCCACCTTGGGGTACTTGGTAGTATCCTGGCTATCGTAGGGGTAGCCGTAGCCGGCCGGGTCATCGTCATTATGCCACAGCTCAACTGTCTCCAGATATACGTCCGGCCCATAATAATGGGCATCATTAACTGGGTGGTAGCCGCTGCCCCTGTACCAGCCCTCATTGACCAGGTGGGCTGCTTCCAGAGCATGTCCGGGCATCCCCCGTAGAGTTAGTGAACAAGGGCCAGCATGGGCAAAACCACCGGGTGTGTCTGTGCCGCCAACGCCCCACACTGGCGGGTCCCAGTCACGGCAGGTCAGGAATTCATAGGTGTGCCCCCCGGCATGCATGCTGGTATAAGTATTACACGTTGGCTCACCATGTAAGCCTGAATAGGCCACATCCCAAGTATCCGTATAGGGCTGATCAAATTGTAGGGTAAATATGTTATGTAAGAGCTGTAAGTAGTTAGTAGGCCTAATAGTGTATTTGTAGACAAGCCCGTTAGTTAATGTCTCCCCACTCTCCTTGGTCATATAATAAGGCCGATTATAGTCGCCATCCACAATAAGGATAGCTTCAGGATCCAGCTCCGCAATTCCCGCATCCCCGATCCGATCTTGATGGTGGTCATCGTCGGGCCCATACATCCAGGCATACTCGCCGGGCAGGGATTTGTCGTCCTCGATGTACTTCAAGTCATGCACCCAGGCGTCGGCGGGGGTCCCATAGCCCCTCATTATTTTGTAGGCAAAAGTATTGAAATTGACGAAATTGTACTCCTCCCCAAATTCCGTTGTCGGGTCGGTGTGACGCCACCACTGACTGCGTATTTCTGGATAACCTGCCAATCCGCTAAGATACTTGATCCGGAAGGTATATTCATCGCTGCCCGCGCCATTATCCGGATCGGTCGGCCCTCCGGGTGCTGACCGGGTGGTAACCAGCGGGTCAACCCCCGTGCCCTTGCCTGAATACCATGCCTGGATTTCTCCCGACTCCCACAGCCGATCACCTATGTAGCTGTGGAGCGCTATGTCTGTCGTTATCTGCGTACCCTTAATCTCAATGGGGTCCTGGGCTTCATAGACGCCGTCCGTGCTATTCCAACTACTCCAGTACAGACGAAACCAGAATTCTGTGCTGCCGGTGGGAATCCTACCCACCAGGTAATCGTCGTGGTAATTGGAGAACGGCCCGACAGTGTACACATAATTATAGCTGGGATAGCTAGCATCAGTGTAGCGGGCTACACCGAAATGGGTACGGGTGTCATTCATCCCTATCAGATCTACCAAATCAGCAGTATCACAGACGTGCATTACATCGTTTATGGTGAAAGTATCGGTGGCGGCCAGGCCAGCCGGCAAGGCGGTGGTGGTTTGAATATATGTCCCGGTGCCGTCTTCACCGTTCCAGTCAACCACCCGTTCCTCCCCGGCTGCCGTCCCGCTGGTGATCTGAATTGTCTCGCCCACCAGCGCCCCCTCGCCAACATCTATGTCCGTGTAATAGAATTTTGTGCTTGAATCTATCGAGTCTACCGTACCCTCCTGGTTCAGTTCGGTGGGGAATTCGGTATCCTCACTCACATCTATGTAGTGGTAGCCACCGATAGTTGCGTTATCAACAATATCAAATTCCTGGCCAGTGGCTTCTCCGGCGGTAAATCGCAAAACCATTCCGCCCAGAGTATGGTCGGGGTAATACTGGCTGATGACGATGGGTTCATAATATATGCGGGTAGTGGAGGGCAGGCCCACCTGCTCTAAATCAGGACACACGTTGGTGTCCAGCGGCGTGCCAGCGTCCAGCGTCAGGTAATACCCGCTGAAGTCGGACCCGTTAGTCAGTATATCGTATTGGTTGCCATTACCCAGACCACTGGTAATGTCAAGCCGGAAGCCGGATAACTGTCCCGTGTAGTAGCTTTGGCCTAAGGGCGGCTGATAGTAGACCTTGGTGGGCGATGCCACTACGGTCAGCCGGATACTGCCAATGACCCCGCCCGATCCGCCACCGCCTCGCGTGCCGGCATCATATATTCCCTTGCTGGAGGTTAGTTCGGTATAATAGGTCGCACCGCTGGGCGCGGCGGGGAACATCGGGTCCGAAGGATCGTTGGGGTTGCCGTTGTAGCTAACCCCATACAGATACAGGCCATCAATACGCTCATTGGGCACCCCATCATCATTTATTGTGCCATCATAGGTAACCCGACAGCGGAACCAGCGCTGCGAATTAGCGGTGGCCGGGTTGGGCCAGACGCCCTGTCCTCCGTATCCGAAGCTGAGACCGGCGGCCTGCACTGCCGAAGTGCCAGCCGCAGCGACGAACATCCCTACAATTATGGCGACAACTATGGTATGACGTACATTGTGCTTAGCAGTCATAGTCTTCCCTCCGGGATCGATGACTGACATCTAAAATACATACGCACTCAACATCGGACACCCAACTGGTGCCTACTACTCTACTGGTGCCGTTGGGGCGTACCCGCAGGATTTTTGGCTGAATTTAGCCACTTAATCAATCTAATTGTATACCACCTAAGTACAGAAGTCAAGTCTTATGGGATAGAAGCCTACCAGGCATTGCTTATCGCGATCCAATTGCGTAGCGCAGGTGGAGTTAGGGAATCCCGCTACGCGATAAGGAGAATTCGCAACGCGACAGGTAATAGTTGGCTCGCAACAGTCAGTGATTAAAGCGTTACTCCCTCCAGTGCCAGTAGTCGTCTTTTCATCTCCACGCCAGCACCAAAACCGCCCAGACTGCCGTCACTGCTTATGACCCGGTGGCACGGTATCAGTATTGGCACCGGATTGCGCCCCAGGGCCTGACCCACCGCTCTGGCTCCGCGCGGACATCCGATCTGGACGGCCAGTTGACCATAGGTTCGGGTATCGCCCCAGGGTATGGTGGCGCAGCCGGTCAGCACCTGGCGGGTAAAAGGGGACAAGGTAGAAATGTCCACGGGCACGGTAAACTCCTGTCGGTGCTGCTGGAAATACTCGGCCAACTGCTGAGCGGCGGCCTGGGCCATTTGCCCCGCCGCCGGCTGGTCCTCCCACCGGCCAACCATAGTTTCGCGCCTACGCGGGGGCAGTAGGACCCGGGTCACTGCTGTCCCCGTAGCCGCCACTGCGCCCCATCCCCAATCGGTGGCGAAGGCAACCATGACTGTGGCTGACAATTTTGCTATTCAGCCCCCTTTGTGTCGCAAATAGTCCGGCGGTGACTCCATATTATTTTACCCGTAACCCTCGTCACTTGAAACTTTTTGATCATCTGCCTCTCCTCAACACTATCCAACCGACTGCTAATCCCATCACGAGTAACTTTCGTGGCACTGTGGTTTGTGGTATACTGGGCTTAATACTGCCCAGGAGAGGATGACGCGGTGAAGCGCCTGTTAGCTCGTGCCGATTTTATACTGCTGGCAATCGTGATTGCCCTGGCCATCTGCGGGGTGGTGACGATATACAGTTGCACCCACCAGCAGTCCCCCCATACGGTCACCCTGCAAGTGATCTGGATTGGCCTGGGACTGGCAGTTATGGGTGTAATGATGGCCGCCGACTACGCCAAAGTAGCGACCTTTTCGCTGGTGATATACGGGGCATGTCTGGCACTGCTAATGGTGGTGCTGATAGTCAGTCGGACCATACTGGGTGCCAGCCGGTGGATACCCCTGGGGCCGCTGCATATCCAGCCGGCGGAATTGACCAAATTGGCCATCATTCTGATGCTGGGTAGCTACCTAACTGCCCGCCGCGAACAGGGGAACCAGGATACTTTTGCGGTAGTAGCCAGCTCGTTGGGCTATGTAGCACTGCCGGCATTATTGATATTCTTACAGCCCGATCTGGGGACACCTATCGTCATAATCTTTATCTGGCTGGTAATGCTCTATATCGGCGGCGCCCGTCTATCTCACTTGGGTGCCTTTGTGTTTGCGTTTCTGATGTTGTTTACCGTCGCCTGGAGCTTAGGCGTCATCCGCCCCCACCAAAAGGAGCGACTGACTACTTTCTTACATCCTGAGGATGACCCCCGAGGCAGCGGCTATCATCTGAAACAATCGCTGATTGCCATCGGCTCGGGGCATTTATTCGGCCAGGGCTTTAAACACGGAACACAGACCCAGGGCGACTTTATCCCCTATCAACAGCAGGACTTTGTCTTCACTGCGGTTGCCGAAGAATGGGGCTTTGTCGGGGCACTGGTGCTGCTGGGCTTGTTAGCCGCCCTGCTGGTGCGGGCGTTACTTATCTGTATGCTGGTTGAGGATCTCAACGGGCGCTTGATCGCCGCGGGAATAGCTGCCATGTTTCTTATTCACATCGTGGCCAGTGTGGGCATGACTATGGGACTGTTGCCGGTCAAGGGCATGACCCTGCCTTTTGTCAGTTATGGGGGTAGTAGTATGGTGGTAAACTTTGCCGCCGTCGGCCTCCTGCAGAGCATCTACATGCGCCGCCAAAAAATCACTTTTTAGGAGAGTTTGGGTCACTGATGAGCAA